>JACOTA010000011.1 GCA_016178585.1 Nitrospirota bacterium | reverse complement strand
GCCCGCATCAGAAGCTACCTATCCACAGCTCGTAAAAACGGCTGGAACCTCTTGCAATCCATTTCCCAGTCCCTGACAGGTCAACCGTACTTGCCTGAAATGCTTTTTCCTCCCTGACACTCCTGAGTAGTTACAAATTTTTTATAGAAAATTTCAAAAAGTCGCAGTGAAGGAGATTGCCTCTTCTTGTTTTTTTATTTAAAATGAAGTCCATGACCCCCGAATTTTTGGAAACAGCCTACCGCCAGGGCGTTTTTCCCATGGCAGGTCCTGAAGGAATCATTGAGTGGTTTTCTCCTGACCCTCGGGGAATCATTGAATTCAACCGATTTCATCTCCCCGGCCGGCTGGCCCGCACCATTCGCCAACAGAAATTCCAGATCAAAATTGATCATCAATTTGAGGAGGTTATTCGCGCCTGCGCTAAACGGGAAGAAACCTGGATCAATGAAGAAATTATCACTTCGTATACTGCGTTACACCGATTGGGAAAGGCCCATTCGGTAGAGGCGTACTCGGACGATCGCCTTGCCGGGGGCCTTTACGGGGTAAGTCTGGGAGGGGCGTTTATGGGCGAATCGATGTTTACTCTCGAACGGGATGCGTCTAAAATATGCGTGGTCTTTTTAGTTAACCGGATGAACCAGCGGGGCTTTCAACTCCTTGACACCCAGTTTATCACTCCCCATCTTAAAAATTTTGGAGCCGTCGAAATAAGCAGGGAAGAGTATTTAAAGCGTCTGAGGAAAGCGTTGACGCTTCGCTGCCGGTTTGGAGATTAATCCGGAGGTTTTATAGGTTTGACAGACCTCCCTATTTTTTGTTAAAATTAGCACTCCAACTAAATGAGTGCTAATTAAAAAAACAAACAGAGATTTAAATGGAATTAACCCACCGAGACTATGATATTTTAAATGCCACCGTCGTTTCTTACATTAAAACGGCAACCCCTATTGGCTCGCGGACGATTACCAAACAGTTTGATTTTGGGTTAAGTCCGGCTACGATTCGAAATATCATGGCCGATCTTGAAGATCTCGGCTTCCTGTCGCAACCCCATACGTCTGCCGGAAGAATCCCCACCGAAAAAGCTTACCGTTACTACGTTGATCAGCTATTAGAAGAAAACGAACCGATTGAAATTGAAGCGTATAAGTTTACGAAAAACGACGATTTAAAATCCCTGCTTCATAATACTTCCAAAATATTGTCGCTCTTGTCACGGTATACCAGCATCGTTATGGCCCCTCAATTTAATTCGATGCTTTTTAAACATATTAAATTCATTTCATTAAGAAAAAATGTTGTCCTTGCGATTCTCGTCAATAGTGATGGAAACCCTTATAACAAAACGTTTGAACTTGACGAAACTTTATCCCAGAAAGAGCTGGATAGATTTTCGGCAATTCTCAATGACCGGTTCTCAAATAAGAGCCTTGACGATATCAAAAAGTCCATTTTCAAGGAAATGAACGAAGAAAAGAAACGTTACGAACAACTCCTTAATAAAGTTTTTGACTTCAACAAGAAAAACATTCAAGAGAATCAATTGTTTGTCGAGGGAACCACCAACATCATGGACCTCCCTGAATTCACAGATGTTGAGAAAATCAAGTCTTTATTCAGAGCGTTTGAAGAAAAATTCACGCTTATCAAACTGCTTGACCGCTGCCTTTTCTCGGAAGGTCCGCAGGTTCTGATTGGTTCGGAAAACCCATTCCTTGAGGCCAATGAATGCAGTCTGGTCATCTCCAGTTTTAAACTTGGAGGAAAAGAGGCAGGTGCCATCGGAATCATTGGACCAATCCGAATGGAATATCACAGGGTCATTTCGCTGGTTGACTACGCGGCAAAGATGCTTACCAAAGCCCATCAAAATTAAAAAAATAGGAATAGAAATGGAAGAGGAAAAAGTCGAAAGTCCCGTTCAGCCGGAGGAAATTTCCACAGTTCCCCAAATCGTCCCGGCAGAACGACTCGAAAAAAAAGAAAACGAAATCAAGGAGTTAAAAGAAAAAAATCTCCGTCTTCTGGCGGAGTTTGAAAATTACAAAAAAAGAACGTCACGGGATCAGCTGGAGTCTATGAAATATGCCCAGGAACCCGCTTTAAAAGAATTTCTTCCCATCCTGGATAATTTGGAACGGGCGCTCTTTCATTCGAAAGAATCAAGAGATATTGATAAGTTAAACGAGGGTTTACAGCTGATTATGAAGCAAAGTCAGGAGGTTCTGACTCAATTGGGGGTTTCCCCTCTCCCCGCCAAAGGAGAGATTTTTGATCCAACCAAACATCAGGCCATTTCCCAGGTAGAAACAGATGAACTAGAAGAAAACAGGGTCGTTGAAGAGGTCTCAAAAGGGTATTTTTTTAAAGATCGCATCCTTCGTCCGGCAATGGTTACCGTTTCCAAGAAAAAAAGCGTTTGATCAATCTGAAAAATCACCCCTAACTTTATCCTTAATGGTTTAAAAAGGCTTGTTTTTTTTTAAATCCCCCCTTGATTTATCGGGAATAGATGATTAAATTGTGATCTACAAGTTTAAAATGGACTTATTTTATTGAAATGAGGAGGCTTTAAATGTCAAAAGTAATTGGAATTGATTTAGGAACCACAAATTCATGCGTTTCTATCGTTTCGGGGGGAGACCCGGTTGTTATTGCTAATTCCGAAGGAGGAAGAACCACCCCGTCCGTGGTTGGTTTCACCGACAAGAATGACCGTTTGGTTGGCCAAATCGCGAAAAGACAGGCAATTACCAATCCGGAAAATACGATTTTCTCTATCAAGAGACTGATGGGAAGAAAATTCAACTCAAATCAGGTCAGTGAGGCCAAGAAACGTCTTCCCTATAAAGTTGTCGAGGGGACAAATGGGGATGCCCATGTAGAAATCCGGGGCCGGGTTTACAGTCCGGCGGAAATTTCGGCCATTATTTTGCAAAAAATGAAACAAACGGCGGAAGACTATCTGGGGGAACCTGTTAAAGAAGCAGTCGTCACCGTCCCCGCTTATTTTGACGATAGTCAGAGGCAGGCGACCAAAGACGCAGGAACAATTGCGGGATTAAATGTTCTTCGGATTATTAATGAGCCGACCGCCGCGGCGCTTGCCTATGGACTCGATAAGAAAAAAGATGAAAAGATAGCGGTTTACGATCTCGGAGGGGGAACATTCGATATTTCAATCCTCGAAATCGGCGAAGGGGTTTTTGAAGTCAAGTCAACGAACGGGGATACTTACCTGGGCGGGGACGATTTTGATCTCCGTATCATGGATTGGTTAATCGATGAATTTAGAAAAGATCAGGGAATTGATCTTAAAAAAGACAAAATGGCCTTGCAGAGGCTAAAAGAGGAGGCTGAAAAAGCCAAGATTGCCCTTTCGTCTTCAATGGAAACGGAGATTAATCTCCCCTTCATCACCGCGGATGCAAACGGTCCGAAACATCTCGTCACTAAATTAACCCGCGCGAAAATGGAACAGCTGGTGGATGATCTCATTCAAAAGACCGTTGGACCCTGCAAAAAAGCGTTGGCCGACGCCGGGGTAACCGGCAAGGACATTAACGAGGTGGTTCTGGTCGGCGGAATGACCCGGATGCCCAAAGTCCAGCAGATCGTCAAAGAATTTTTTGGGAAAGAGCCTCATAAAGGGGTAAATCCTGATGAAGTGGTCGCCGTAGGCGCCGCAATTCAGGGCGCGGTCTTAACGGGTGAAGTAAAGGATGTTCTGTTACTCGACGTGACACCTCTTTCTCTGGGAATCGAAACGCTGGGCGGCGTCTTCACGAAGCTAATTGAGCGAAATACAACCATTCCCACCAAAAAAAGCCAAATCTTTTCGACTGCGGCGGATAATCAAACCGCGGTAACCATTCGGGTTTTTCAGGGAGAAAGAGAAATGGCCGCGGACAACAAACTGCTGGGTCAATTCGATCTAGTTGGAATTCCTCCGGCTCCCAGAGGCGTTCCCCAGGTCGAGGTTTCGTTTGATATCGATGCCAATGGGATTGTCCATGTCTCCGCAAAAGACACAGCCACCCAGAAGGAACAGTCGATTAAAATTACGTCCTCAAGCGGTCTAAGCAAAGAAGAGATCGATAAGATGCTTAAAGAGTCCCATGTCCACGCCGAAGAAGATAAAAAGAAAAAAGCGCTGGTTGAAGTCCGTAACGAAGCAGATAGCCTTATCTACAGCGTAGAGAAATCTTTGAAGGAGCTGGGGGATAAAATCTCTTCCACGGAAAAAGACAGCGTACAGGAAAAGGTGAATGCCACGCGAAAGGCGATGGAATCAGACGACGTTGCCGCGATCCGTTCAGCCGTCGAGGAATTAACCAAAACGTCCCACAAATTAGCCGAAGAAATGTATAAAAAAACCGCGGCCGCCGAGGGGACTGCTGGCGCTGGAACCGGATCTGCCGGAGCCGGCGCGGCTGAAGGGGATGGCCATCTTCGTGAAAAGAAAGAAGACGTGGTCGACGCCACTTTTGAAGAGGTTGATAAAGAGAAAAAATAGGCCCTTTTAAAGGTATGTTGCCGCGCAAGCGGCCGCCCGGGCAACACCGGGTAATTTTTATCGTCAAAAGGAGGCGGTTAGATAAACCGCCTCTCTTATGTTCGGTCGGTTTTATCTGTTTTTTTTGGCATACCGTTTCGTGGAGAAAGTTCAGTGGCAAAAAGAGACTACTATGAAGTTTTGGGAGTAGACCCAAACGCTTCTGAAGAAGATATTAAAAAAGCCTTCAGGAAGATGGCGATGAAGCATCACCCCGACCGCCATAAGGGGGATAAAAAAGAAGAAGAAAACTTTAAAGAGGTAAACGAAGCCTATTCGGTTCTCAGCGACTCTCAAAAGCGAAAAATCTATGATCAATACGGCCATGAAGGGGTCGCCGCGGGCGCCGGAGCCGGCGGGTTTGGTGGATTTAGCGATGTCTTCAGCGATATTTTTGAAGATTTCTTTGGCGGTGGACGAGGAGGAAAAAGGGCCGCGCGGGGAAACGACCTGCGTTACAACCTCGACATTTCTTTCGAGGAAGCCGTTTTCGGCGTCGAAACTAAAATTAAAATTCCCCATTGGGACATTTGTTCAAAATGCCATGGAACCGGAGCGCGGTCTTCCGAGGACGTAAAAACCTGTGAAACCTGCAAAGGGACCGGCCAAATCAGGCTTTCTCAAGGGCTCTTTACCGTCAGCCGAACCTGCCACCGGTGTCAGGGAACCGGGACACGAGTCACCGCCGCCTGCCCCGCCTGTCACGGAGAGAAAAGGATTCAAAGAGAAAAGACACTTTCATTAAAAATTCCCGGCGGGGTCGAAACCGGATCACGTTTAAGGTTAAACAGCGAAGGTGAGCCGGGAGAATCCGGAGGCCCCCCGGGAGATCTCTACGTTTTTCTCACGGCAAAAGAACATGAATTTTTCAAGCGGAGTGAAGACAACATTCTCTGCGATGCTTTTATTTCTTTTCCCCAGGCGGCTCTGGGAGCTAAAATTGACGTCCCGACGCTAAAAGGTTCTCATAGCTTGAAGATTCCCGCCGGGACCCTTCCCGGGAAAGTTTTTGAACTGAAGGGAATGGGGGTTCCCCATCTTAATGGTCATGGTGTCGGGAATCAGCTGGTAAGAATCAATATTCATGTTCCTCAGAAATTAAACGCCAGACAAAAGGAACTCCTCGAGGAATACGCAAAGATCAGTGACGAAAAATCTGAAATGGAAAAAGAAGGACTTTTCCATAAAGTAAAAAACCTGTTTTAGGGCTTTAAGCGACAGTGATTGATGCCTGTTTTCTTTATCAAAACCAGCGACCTCAAAGACAAAAAGGTCATCATTTCCGGCCTTCTTTTCAACCATTTAAAAAACGCTCTCCGCTACAAAATAGACGACGTCATTCATCTGGTCGATGAAAACAGGACCGCCTATCATGCGGCCATTACCCGGATGACGGACCAATTTCTCGAAGGAAGCCTGACCTGTCAAGAAAAGAACACTCCCTCATCCGTTCCCCGTCTCATTTTGGCGCCGGCTTTTATTAAACGGAAAAAAATGGAGTTGCTTTTACAGAAGGGAACGGAACTCGGCATCCGGGAAATCATTCCATTGACCACGGCACGAACGGTTATTCAACCCCATGAGGAGCGTTTGGACCACCAACGCGAACGGTGGCAAAAAATTCTCGTCGAAGCCGCGCAACAATCGGAACAGAGTTCGCCGCCGCTTCTCCATGATCCGGTTGAATTCAAGACTTTTATCAAACAACATGGAACCGGCATTGGATTTATTTTTTGGGAAAAGGGAACAAAGTCCTTAAAACAAACCCTCTCCAATCTTCCAAATTTAAGTTCAGTCACACCCATCACCGTCGTCATCGGACCTGAAGGGGGCTTCGATCAAAATGAAATTGATCTGGCCGTTGAAAAGGGTTATATTTCAGTCTCGCTGGGCAAACCAATATTAAGGAGTGAAACCGCTGTCATGGCTGCAATTACCCTTCTCCAATATGAGCTGGGATATTTTGGAACCTGACCAAACGATTCATTACGAGGGATTTTGGAAACGGTCGTTTGCGTTTCTCGTCGATTTGGTCATTGTGAAAATACTGAGTCTGATCCTGATCGGTCTTGGAATTTTGGCCGCCTATCAGGCTCTTGGTGACTTACAGCTCTCAGCTCCTTCAGAAGACCTGGTTTTTCTTTTGTTAGGTTTGTTCGTCCTTACCGGGATAACGATCCTGTTCCTTTATTTCCTCTATTTTAACTGGAAAGGGGTTACGCCTGGAATGAAAATTCTGGGCTTAAAAATTGAATCCATCTCATCGGAGTCTCTCTCCTTCCCGCAAGCGTTCATTCGAACTTTTGGGCTTCTTTTCTCCTTTTTCTTTTTTGGACTCGGCTTTTTAACCCTGTTATTCAATCAAAAAAAACAGACGCTTCATGATCTTTTAGCAGGCACCTATGTCACCAAAAACTAATCCGCAGAGGCGCATTTTTCAACGGCCCGGTTTTTTAAAACTTTTTGGACCATTCGTTTTAGGGTTGATTTATTTGACACCTGTTCACGCCGCTCCTGCTATCATTGATCAGATTCTGGCGGTCGTGGACGGTCAACTGATCACCCAAAGCGATCTCCATTTTCAAATGTTATTTTCCCTGGAATTTCCTTTACTGGAAGAAAAGGACAAAGATCCCCATCTTCAGTTTGCCATTGATCAAGTCCTGTTCCTCGAAGAAGCAGAAAAGTTCGGCGTCGAAAAACCGACTGAAAAAGAAATTAATGCCAGATTAACTGATTTTCAAAACGGTTTTGGAACGGAGGAAAAGTTTCAGGAACTTCTTATTAAAGAAGGGCTCACAATAGAAGACGTGAAAAAACTCATCGTCCGGTATCTCCTGAGTAAAGAATTTGTTGATCAGAGAATTAATTTCTTTATCTTTGTTTCAGATAACGAGATTGAGTCTTTCTATAAGGACCATCTTTCCGACTGGAATGGCGCCTCCCTGGAAGAGGTTCACAGTCAGATCAGCACCCTTCTCTTCGAACAAAAAAGAAAAATTAAATTCGAAGAGTTTCTGGTGAAAAGAAGGGCCAAAGCGACGATTAGAATCAATCCGCCCTATATCCCCTGATTACAGCAGGACCTTCTCAAAAAGATTAAAAAATCTGCACAATCAGTTCTATTTCAACGGGTGCGTTTAAGGGAAGTTCCGCGGCTCCGACCGCAGCACGAGCATGCTTCCCTTTCTCTTCAAAGAGCTCTCCTAACAACAATGACGCGCCGTTAAGCACCTGAGGTTGTTGATTAAAACCTTCGGAAGAAGCCACAAAACCGGTCAGTCTGACGATCTGCTTCACCCGGCTCAGGTCGCCGATCTGTTTCTGAAGGGTCGCCAATGCATTTAAGGCAGCCTGACGGGCACATTCCACTCCCTGTTCAACGGTTAGGTCTTTGCCTAGTTTACCCGTGAATAATAATTTTCCCTCTTTCATCGGAAGCGTTCCGCTGATAAAAACCAAATCTCCTGCTGTTACGGCTGGAACATAAGCGGCCACAGGAATGGGCGGAGGGGGCAGACTAATATTCATTTTTTTTAACTTATCGTGGATCGACATCATAAACCTCTCCTTTTCAATTATTCTCCGCTTTTAAGCAATAAACCCTTTTCTTTTACCTGTCTTACCATGGAGGAAAAAAACAAGACGGCGCTTAACCCATACAACCCGTTTAACCCGAAAGCCCATCCCAATTCAACCAGCGGAAAGGTTTGATGGTTAATCACCTCCCTCATTCCCTCAAAAATATGGGAGGCAGGAACCCAAAAAGCAATCTTTTGGAGGACCGGAGGAAGAACAGTTACCGGATAAAAAACCGCTGACACCGGTTGAAACAGAAAAGCTAATCCCCATGCCAGGACTTCAGCCTCCTGTCCGAGACGGAGAATCGCTCCGGTTGTCATTATTCCGATCGCCCACCCCATCAGGACAAGGTTCAACAAAAACAAAATTAAAGGAAGGCCCAGAGAGAAGACATTGAATGAGTAGAAAATCAGGGCGAGAGAAAAAGTCACCAAAAATGTGGCGACGACCTTCATTAAGCTGACGATTAACGTTCCCATGATAAACTCGCTTAAAGTCAGAGGACTGACAAATAAATTGAGTAAATTTCTAGACCAAACCTCTTCCAGAAACGAAATTGAAATTCCCTGTTGTGCTCGAAAGAAAATGTCCCATAAGATCAACGACCCCAAGAAAAACGAAACAAAAAGCGGAAGACTCCCTTGAAATTTTTGAAGGTATAGGCTGACAAATCCCCAAACCATCAGGTCAAGGACCGGCCAGTAGATGATTTCCATTAACCGGGTCATACTCCTTTTATAAAGGAGAGAATGGCGGTAGATGATCGCGGAAATTCTATAAAGTTTCATCCGGAACCTCCCCTCTGACAACTTCGAGAAAGACCTCTTCAAGGTTTTTCTTTCGATAAAGCGCCATGATCTGCCGGGGGGATCCTTCGGCAATAATCTCGCCTCTATTTAAAAAGATAATTCGGTCAGAAATTTGCTCCATCTCCTTCATATTATGCGAGGTATAGATGATCGTACATGGAAAACGATTTTTAAGATTTTTCAATAATTCCCGTGCCTTATCGGCCATATCAGGGTCGAGGCTTGCGGTTGGCTCATCCAGAAATAAAATGCGGGGACGATTGAGAAGGGCCTTGACCAGATTCAGCCTGGACAATTGCCCCGTAGAAAGATCCCGGGTCAAATGAGTGCCTAAATGCTCAATTTCACAAAGTTTTAGAAGTTCGCGTATCCTCGTTTCATAATCGGGGACATGATAAAGTTTAGAAAAAAAAATCAGGTTTTCTTTTACGCTTAACGAAAGAGGCATGGAAATATAGGTCGATGAAAAATTCACCTGACTTAAGATTTTCTCACGGTTGTGTTGAAAGTCAAGGTCAAAAATTGAAATCGTTCCCGATGTCGGCGTTAATACCCCTAACAACATGGCAATTAAAGTGGTTTTGCCCGCGCCGTTAGGCCCTAACAGCCCCAGGATTTCACCTTCATAAACATGAAATGAGACCCCGTTAACCGCCCGGGTCTTCTCAAATTTTTTAACGAGGTTTTTGACCTGCAGAATAACGTTAGGCATACAAAGATTTCATTTCGTAAAAGATTCGATGATATCTTAAGCCATGAGCCGGATCAGGACTCCAGGGCGGTCAGAAGTTCATCCAGGGAATCCATCAACCTATCCGGAGAATGCCGCGTAAGTTCGGCGCGCGTATAATTCCCGGTAGCGATGCCATAAGCGTAAACGCCGCTGGCCCTGCAAAAATTAATATCGATGGGACCATCTCCCACGTAGATCACTTCCTCAGGAAAAAGATTAAATTTGACTGTTAATTCTCTCATGACGGCCGGATCAGGTTTCAATGGAAAACCGTCTCCATCGCCTATAACGGTCGGGAGATAGGGGAGGAGTTTAAATTCGGATAGAATCCCCCTCGAAAAATCCCCAAACTTGTTGGAAATCACTCCAAGAATCAGATTTTTACGGGAAAGAGTCGAAATCACATGAAAAACATAAGGGAGAAGAAAAGTTTCATGAATATAAACCTCCTTATATTTTGTACGAAAAAGCGTTACCGCTCTATCAGAATCGTCTTTCCCCACCAGATCAAAAAAAGATTCCCTTAAACCTCCCCCAACTATTTTCTTAACCTCCGCCAGGCTCAGCTGGAAGTCTTTTTTCATCTGGCCTAAAGCGTAGTTGTAACTGGTCTGGATGGCAGGAAAAGAATCGACCAGGGTCCCGTCAAGATCAAAAAAAACCGCTTTAACTTTCTTCATAACCACTTTTGAATCTCAAAAATGACCTGTTGGGCCTGTTCGATAGAATATTTTTTTGGAGGATGCGGACGGGTCCAGACGGGTTCCGGCCAGGCAGGGTCTGTCTTAAACCGCGGAATAATATGCCAATGGAGATGCGGCACCTTATTCCCCAAAAGCTCATAGTTTATTTTATCGGGAGAAAATACTGTTTGTAAGGCCTTCGCCGTAAAGCAGACATGATTCATCAGGTTTTTCCTCTCTTCTTCGGACAGGTCAAAAAACTCTTTCACATGTTTTTTATATTCCAGGATACAATAGCCTTTAAAAAACTGGTCTTCGTTCAGGTAAAGAACGGAGTCGGGGTATTCTTTAATTTTTAGAAAGGAAGGTTCCCTGAGGTGCTGACAAACAGCACAGCGATGATTCAATTTTTTTCCAAATCGTTAAAAAATTTTAGTCTAAATTGATTTAGAATAAGAGAAAAACCGATTTCGTTCAAGTCAAAACTGCGGGCAAAATGATCGAAAAATGTTATATTGCAAAACCTTACCCGGAGTTATGGGAGGACCAATGCAGTTTGAATAGGAGTTTTGCAAGCCCCTTTGATTTTCCTTCCAGTATTACACGACTCCTCTCCCCTTGTGGGAGAGGCTGGGAGAGGGGAACAGATCACCTTTCACCCTCCCCTACCCCTCCCATCAAGGGAGGGGTATAATCATAAATAGTTGTCCAGTTATTTAGCGGACACTACACTAGGATGTCCCAAAATTGTCTGGATTTTAAGGAATTTTTCACCTGATTTAAGAATTTATGAAACGGTTTCAAGAGACACTTAAAAAAGGTAAATTCGCGGTCACGGCCGAATTTGGACCCCCGAAAGGGACCGACATCGACACCCTGGTTAAAAACGGGAAGGCGGTTGCCGGAATGGTGGACGGGGTCAACATCACCGATAACCAGAGCGGCGTCATGAGAACCTGCCCCCTTGCCATTTCAAAAATACTCATTGATCTTGGAATTGACCCGATTATGCAGATGACCTGCCGGGATCGAAACCGGCTGGCGATTCAATCTGATCTATTGGGCGCTCACATTCTGGGAATTCGTAATCTTCTTGCTTTAACCGGCGATCCCCCTCATATCGGCGACCATAAGGACTCCAAACCTGTTTTTGACCTCCAGTTAGATCAACTTTTGGGAACCGTTAAGGCTCTTAACTCAGGCAAAGATCTTGCCGGGAACGATTTAACCGGGCCCACCAGCCTGTTTGCCGGAGCGGCGGCAACCCCTGAAGCGGATAATTTTGACCTGGAATGCGCAAAGTTTGAGAAAAAGGTCCAATCGGGCGCACAGTTTTTTCAAACCCAGGCGATTTATAACGTCCCTCAGTTTGAAAAATTTATGACCCATGCCCGGAAATTTTCTGTGAAAATTATTGCGGGGATTATCCTTCTTAAATCGGCCGGAATGGCAACCTATATGAATAAGAACATTCCGGGAATTAAAGTTCCCGAAACCCTCATTCTTTCGCTCGAAAAAGCTGGAAAAGAAAAGGCCCTCGACCTTGGAATTGATATCGCGGTCAATACCATTAAAGATTTAAAGGGTTTGTGCGACGGGGTTCATATTATGGCCATCAATGCGGAACATCTGCTACCCAAGATCATTCAAAAAGCCGGCCTCGCCTAATTCGACTTCTTCTTTTTTTCATTCTCCATTTCAACGCTTCGATTCTTCAACAAGTAGAGAATTATTTATGGATCTTTTTTCACAGAGTGGCCAGCAAAACCCGGATCGGCCTTTAGCCGACCGTATGCGGCCAAAAGCCTTTGAAGAGTTTTTTGGCCAGGAGCATTTAATCGGCCCGGGCAAGATTTTATCCCCCGAAGCGCTGAAAAACCACCCTCCTTCGCTGGTCTTGTGGGGGCCTCCCGGTTCGGGAAAGACAACCCTCGCCCATTTAATTGCCCATATGACCGGTTGTTTTTATGTTTTCTTCTCAGCGGTTCTTTCAGGGGTGAAAGAGGTGCGGGAAATTGTTGCCGAAGCCAAATTCAGGTTTCAAAGCTCGGGTCAAAAAACCCTATTATTCGTCGATGAAATTCACCGGTTTAACCGGAGTCAACAGGACGCCTTTCTCCCCCATCTTGAAGATGGCACCCTGATTCTATTGGGCGCCACCACGGAAAATCCGAGTTTTTCAGTCAACGCCCCGCTCCTCTCACGGTGTAAAGTCCTCGCCCTTAAACCGTTAGAGCTTCACCAGGTCACTGCCATACTTCAAAGGGCCATCGATGACCCCGGGCAGGGGTTAGGAAAAATGACGCTGAAGATTGACGACCCTGTTTTAAGAGAGATTGCGGAGTGGGCTGAAGGAGATGCCAGAAGGGCGCTCAATTTGTTAGAAGCTTGCGTAAACCTCGCCCCGGAACTTCATGATCAAAAGGTTGTGACCGATAAAGAGGTTCGCGAAGCGGCTCAAAGCCGGATTCTTTTTTACGATAAACAGAGCGAAGAACATTATAATACGATTTCGGCTTTTATCAAGAGCATGAGAGGGAGTGATCCTGACGCTTCTGTCTATTGGCTGGCGAGAATGCTGGAGGCTGGGGAAGACCCTCTTTTTATCGCCAGAAGGATGATTGTTTTCGCCTCGGAAGATATCGGAAACGCTGACCCCAACGCCTTGCCGATTGCTGTCGCCGCCCAGCAGGCGTTTCAGGCCGTTGGTCTTGCCGAGGGATGGATCCCGCTAAGTCAGGCCGTCACCTATATGGCCACCGCCCCAAAAAGCAACGCAAGCTACATGGCCTATAAAAACGCCTTGGAAGCCGTTAAAAAAAGGGGAAGTCTCCCGGTTCCGCTTCACCTTCGGAATGCCCCCACCTCTTTAATGAAAGAACTTGGGTATGGAGAGGGGTATCAGTACCCTCATTCGGAACCTGTGAAGGCTAAAGAGCAGACCTATTTACCGGATAAACTCCTTCACGAAAGGTTTTATCTTCCCAAAGATTCCGGTTATGAAAAACAGATCAAAGAATGGATGTCAAAAGGTAAAAAAGATAAGGAAAAATAAAACATCCCTTTTTTCAGGCCATGGGAGGAGGATTCCATCACGGTCACGGGTCAAATGGGAGTTTTTTATTTATAAGGGTGGGTAGAACGTAGATGTTTGTAGAACGCCTGTTTGAAGGAAAAAGCTTCCACTTCCCGGACTTCCTGAATTTTTGGAAGGAACGTCAGATAGACGATAAGTCGTAATGCTCCTGAAATGAAAAACAAAAACAAAAGTTTTGATCTAAGGTGGAAACTCCAGTGAAGGATATCGAAAGAGACTGGAAAGATATTCGTTAAAAGCCCTCCAACCATTGCGCCAAAAAAAATGCCCAGGGCGTTGAGGGTGCTATAAACGGCAATACAGACCGCCCTTTTTTCAGAAGAAACCGCGTCAAAGATAAATATGGTGATACTTAAGCTGAATCCTGCCCAGATAAATCCTGAAAGAATTTGAATCGTTAGAATATAATAGAAATTGGGCGAAAAAAGCCACATGATGGGAAGGAACGGCAACATTAATCCTGTAATCTTTAATACCATCCGGTTTCCAAAACGGTCGGAAAAATTTCCCCAGTAGAGAAAAGTCAAATATTGGCTTAAAACAGCCGTCGCCGCAACCAGCATATATTGCAGATAGGTAAAATGGAGGTCGCGGAGCATATAAACAGCAAAAAAAGGAGCGGCAACCTGAACGGAAAATGAAATGAGGGCCGAAAAAATCACAAACCTTAAAAAGTTTGAATGTTTAAAGTGCCGGTAAAAATGGGTCAGGTAAAATTTTTCAATGGAGGAACTTAAAGAAGGTTCCTCCATTTTTTTTAGGTAATAAAAAGAAAAAATCCTGAAGACGGCCGCCAGCATAAAAATCAGAATAAATCCCGCGGCCGGGTGTCCCGCCGCATGAGTGAAATGAAGCGTCACTCCCCCTGCGCAAAGCCCCGAAAAAGAACAGAGGCTCATAATTTTTGTTCTCCGGCCAAAATAGTTCCCCCGCTGGCCGCGAGGAACCAAATCTCCCATCAGGCTGTTCCAGGGGGGGCTGG
Source organism: Nitrospirota bacterium (assembly GCA_016178585.1). NCBI lineage: Bacteria > Pseudomonadati > Nitrospirota > Nitrospirota bacterium. The sequence continues at coordinate 77,902 of JACOTA010000011.1, read as the reverse complement.
CTAAATTACCGAGCAAGAAATAAAGTGAAGCGCCAAGACCCAGAAAAAAAAGGGCGTGTTCAGGAATCAGGAGAGGCATCCATAATAAAGGAAGCCAGGCCACGGCTTGAAGGCCGACACCGGATAAGATCAGTTGTTTGCGATTATTTAAACTGGAAAGGAGGTAAACCGAAAAAAGTTGAAAGAAAGCGCCAAATAATTGGGGAACAGACACAATAAAACCAATCTCAGTGCTCGAAGCTTTAAAAAAAAGGGCAAAGGGAATGAGATAGCTTTCACCTATCCCCGTCATCATGGAATAGGAAGCGCCATCCTTTATGCCATAAGAAAGGCTTTTTTCGGAACCAGAATCATCTTTTTTATGCAAAACGAAAACCTAAACAAATACTTCTTATCCCGGAAAACGGATTTCGTCTGTCGAGGGAACAAGGATTCAATTTAAATAAGAGAGAGACCTTGCTGGGTTCATTCGGTCTATGTTAAATATACCCGATAGGCTGGAAGACGTAAAGAGACGAAAATCGCCTAGGTCCATTTTTTTCGTTCGAGGGCCGCTTCATAGCAGGAGATACAGACCTTTTTTCCGTCAATTTCTTTAAAACGACCTTCGTGGGTATACTCTCCGCAGTTTCCGCAAGGTTTGGCCTTGTATTTTCCGACTTTCGGAGGAGGCGGTAATTTTATTTTTTTAACCCTGAAGAGCTTCTCTTCCGGAAGCGTTAAAATTTCCTGGATCTTTTCATTCAATTCTTTTTGAAAAGCTTCTTTCTGCTCCGGCGTGGCGCCTGGCCCCGTCATCGCCTTCCGCCTGGCGCTGTGGGAACCATCCGGATCAAACGTTTCCCAATAATGACAATAAAGCCGGACCGCGTTCTGGGTTTTGGTGTTTTGGAGGAGGTAAACCGGCTTACCGGTTGCCGTCATCGTGAGATTTCGTTTTCCAAGCGTGCATCCGGTATACTCCTGAATTGCGTCAACGGCGCATGTTTCATTTTCCACCATTGCGACGACCTCTTTCATGTTTTTAAGTTCAGACCCCATCTCCCGGACAGCGGCTTTGGCAATCCGATATCCCATTGCGATATCCAGACACAAATGTCCGTGAAATCCTACGACATCATCAAATGTTTTTTCCATCATTTCTCCATTATATTCAGGGACCCGTGCGGAGACATGATTTAAACCATATGTCCGCTGCGGGGATCGCTCCCAAAGCAAGCTCGGAGCCTCCAGATGCCCCCGAACCCCGCGTTCCGCACCGGCAAAGCCGGTTGCTTCACTTTATATTATTATTTTATATTTTAGTCTCTCATTGATTGAACTGTTTCTTTAATTTGTTCTTCGACCTCATTTCGAATGGTATGGTCAGCCGGGAGATCTAAAATATCATCCTCTCCGATCATTATAAATTTTCTGGCGCTTTTGCGGGTCAAAGAAATTAAAAAATGTCCGTTGGAGGGCGTAACCGGGATCACCGCCTGCACATCCGGATCAATTTGTTTAAGGATCTGCAAAAACTGATTTTTTCCTTCTTTAAAATCATCCATTTTTCGCTACCCTTTCTTCCTCGTCATCAGCCGGTTCCAGACATCGACCCATGATCTTATTAGACTCAGGGGCCTGCTCGCTCCGCTCTCAATGCCCCCGAACCCCGCGTTCCGCTCGGTCTAACTACGACCATTCCACAATCCGTCTCGGTCTAACTACGACCATTCCACAATCCGTCACTGGCAATAGCCCGTTGTTACACTTTATGATGCGGTTACAGGTCTGCCGATGGTTGTAATATACACAATGGCATAATCCAAAGACAACTGAAGCAACGCGTTGACCTCATCATCGAAAAAACCGCCAATACCGCTGGCGCCTAACCCCAGTCGAATGGCTGCGAGGTTTAGCCTTTGTCCCAAATGTCCCGCGTCAAGGTGAAGATACCGGTAGGCCCTGTTGCCATACTTTGAAACGGAATTCGGTAAATGGGAAGCGTGGACGACAATCACCGAAGCATCTCTTCCCAATTCCTGACCCAAACAAAACTCCCAGGTTGCCTGCTTGAATTGACCACTTCGAATCAGCCTTAATTCCTGCTGCATCGGGGCATAATAATAAACCCCCGACTCGATTTCAATTACGCCGTGAATAATCACGAAAGTCTCGAGTAACGAAGGGTCAAAAACCTGAGGAAGCCCCCTATTCTCGGAATCCGTTTCATCCTTTAAAATAGCCGGATCATAGGCATAAGCCAGCAAATCCGCCAACTCATCCTTAAATAACGATTGGCCGGAATACGCACGCGTTGACCGCCTTTCGAGAATGGTTTGTTCAATCCCCTTATTCCCAAAATCCAGGGGTTTCCCCTTCAAAGAGATGGATGTACGGGACGAATATTTATCTTCGATGGAATCGGTATCCGGCATGATCCCTTCTAATAGAAAATCGTCTTTACCCAAATAAGAGGCTTCGTGCAGGCCCAAAAGAAGGCCTTTCTTAAGATCAGGTTCTTCCTTTTTTGTAGAAGAGGCATAAACGGAACTCCTTCGAATCTCTGTCGCTTTAAGAGTCTTTAACGACGGAAGGGCATTCATCATGAGCACCCCCTCTTCAGTTTCGTCAAGGAAAAGAAGTTGATTGAGCGCCTGATCAAAAAAACCGCTGATCGGGTAGACCCCCAGGCCCTCTTTTTCGGCAGACCCATTTAAATTACCGAGGATATGCCCCGTATCAAGGAGGATTCTCCGATAGGCCCTGTCCTCATATCGCCAGGCGCTTCTCTGAAATACCGCCGTCATAATGATGAGTAAATTCGATTGGTCAATCGCCTCATGGCCAAAACAATACTGGCTGAATTCATTCCAAAAGTTTCCTTCCCAGAGGGGCACCAGCGAATGATCCTTGACCTGAAAATTATAAATTCCGTTAGGCATGCGGAGGATATCCCTGACAGCGACATAAATTTCAGTGGGATATAACCCTCCCGCGGTTGGAGCGGCCCTGAGGTATAGCTTTGCGCCGTTCGGATATTGCAAAATCCCGGTCACACCGTTTGTAAAATATAAAAGACGTGAAATGTTTCCCAAACTTAACCCTTCATCGTCACCAAACGGGGGATAAGCCATAGACTTCCCGGTAAAGGGGTTTTTCTGAAAGGGAAGATAGGGCGTTAAATCAATCTTATTTTCCGAATGGTAATCTTTAAAAGGAGAGGGTTGGGCGCTCCAGTCCAATTGTCTGGGATTGCCGGCAATTTCCTCCCTGAAATATTTGGTTTTTTGATGGTAAATCTCAGCAAAAGAATTTACCTGTTTGGGTACCATCCTTCTTTATTTCCTTTCACCGCGCAACCTTGATTTGTTCAATCGAAAAGTCTTTTAGAAAAAACCGCCAAAGTTTATCTTTTCCTTCAGAAATCCCGATTCGGGGAGAAGTTCCAATTGTTAATCCCGCCGCTTCGGTATCCCCTTCATAAAAATAAAAATCCGTAGATTCACATAAATTAAGGTCATTCTCTTCGCGCCCGATTCCCAGACCTTTACAAAAATTTCCTGGACCGATAAGGATTTTCTTTTCCGGTTCGCTTTTTCCCCGTAATTTCTTAATTTCTTTTAAACCCGCAATCGGGAAACCTCCCCTGATTAAAACAGCAGAGGGAATTCCTTCTTTCCCCGTGACGACATTAAAACAGTAGTGCATTCCGTAAATAAAATAGACGTAACTTCTTCCGCCCTCTTTAAACATCGGCTCATTTCGCGGAGTTTTACCCCGAAAGGCATGACAGGCAGGATCATTCACGCCATAAGACTCTGCTTCGACGATAATAACACGTTTGCCCCGAAAAAATAACGACTTTCCCAGAAGATTTCGGGCAACGATTTCAGGGGATCTCAAAAAGAATTCGCGTTTCAAACGCATTTTTAATCATAGCTTTTTTACGTTTAGGCTGTCTAGTGCTTTTTTATTTACTCCAACGCAAAACCCTCTTAAAATAATGGTCTAAACACTTATAAGGGACAGTCATGTCTAAAGAACAACGATTTACAAATTCTCTCATCAAAGAAACCAGCCCCTACCTGCTTCAACATGCGCATAACCCCGTTGAATGGTACGGATGGGGAGAAGAGGCGTTAACCCGCGCAAAAAAAGAAAATAAACCGATTTTGTTAAGCATCGGCTATTCGGCCTGCCACTGGTGCCATGTCATGGAAAAAGAGTCGTTCGAAGATGAGGAGACGGCCGCTTTAATGAATCGTTATTTTATCAATATTAAGGTCGATCGGGAAGAGCGGCCAGACCTTGATCAGATTTATCAAAATGCCGTTCAATTTTTTATCAAAAGGGGAGGTGGGTGGCCCCTCACCATGTTTTTAACGCCGGAACAAGTTCCGTTTTATGGTGGGACTTATTTTCCTCCGGAAGATCGCTACAATCTCCCCGGCTTTCCACGGGCACTCGAAGCTGTGGCAAAAGCCTATACCGACAATCATGACGAAGTCATTAAAAACTCAACTCAGGCGTTGATGGGCCTTTCTAAAATGGGGAAGGTTTATCCCAAAAAGGATGAAATTCCTCAGGACTTGATCAAAAAAAGCGTTGAAGCTTTAGCCCAGTTTTATAATCCGGCCTACGGAGGTTTTGGAGGAGCGCCTAAATTTCCCAGCACGATGATTCACCAGCTCTTTTTAAGGTTTTATGAAAGCAGTCGCGACGAATCGTACTTGAACAAGGTGCTTCACACGCTTCATAAAATGGCCACCGGTGGAATTTACGACCAGCTCGGAGGCGGATTCCACCGCTATTCCGTGGATGAGCGCTGGCTTGTTCCCCATTTCGAAAAAATGCTTTATGATAACGCGCAAATGGTTCCTCTTTTTCTCCTGGGTTTTCAACTGTCACAAAATCCCTTTTTTAAACAGATTGCCGCTGAAACCCTGGACTACGTTCTGAGGGAAATGACCTCTCCCGAAGGGGGTTTTTACTCCACTCAGGATGCGGACAGCGAGGGAGTGGAAGGAAAATTCTTTGTCTGGACGCTCATGGAAGTTAACCAGATTTTATCGCCCGAAACCAGTTCCGTCGTTTGCCGTTATTTCGATATCACCCAGCAGGGGAATTTCGAAGGCCGCACGATCCTCAACACCCCCTATGAACTCAAAAAGGTTGCGGGCGAATTTAACCAACCGCCAGAAGTTATCGAAAAAATCATCCGTGACGCGAAGAAAACCCTCTTTGAAAAAAGAGAGACCCGCATCAAACCGGACCGTGATGAAAAAATTCTAACCAGCTGGAACGGGTTAATGATTTCCGGATTGATAGAAGGATACCGCGTGATTGGAGACGAAACTTATTTAGCCGCCGCCGTAAAGGGAATCCAATTTTTATTTAAGCATCTTTATCAAAACGAAATATTACTGGCAACCTATAAGGACGGGACGGCAAAATTAAACGGTTATCTGGATGATTATGCTTTTGTGACTGCGGCGCTTCTCGACCTTTATGAAACCACGCATCAAAAAGAGACGCTCGAGAAAGCCATTGTGTTGACTGATACTCTGCTTGCCAATTTCTGGGATAAGGAAGAGGGCGGCTTCTTTTTTACCGGCTCCCACCACGAAATTCTCATCAACCGTCCTAAAAGCGGGCAGGATCACTCCATTCCGTCTGGAAATGCGGTTGCCGCCCGGAATTTAAGCCGTCTTTATGATCATACGGAACAAAAGGTTTATCTCGATTTCGCAAAGGTTTTATTTAAAATCTATGCTGAACAAATGGAAGGGAATCCCTTTGGTTTCGGGAGCTTTCTTTGCGCCTACGATGATAACGTCAGAAAAAACCAGGTGGTGCTTGTTGGACCAAACCTGGAGGATATCAATCCGTGGCTGGACCGTTTAAAGGAGATCTACCTTCCTCATACCGCAATCTATCCGGTGACTGAAAAAGAGGTCGAAGGCTCAGGTCCGCTCAAAACCATTTCGGAAAAACGAATGGTAAATGGCCAGGTCACCGCATATTTTTGCGAAAATTTTACCTGTTCACCCCCGGTAACGCACTGGGAAGATCTAAAAAACCTGATGACCCGAAAAAAAAATAATTAAGAGGACCTATTTGTCAATCTTATCGCTGGAACAACCGGGAACGATTTTACTGGAGGAAACGGAAAGCGGCCTGCAAACCGACCTGCCGTGGAATGTGATTCTCTATAACGATGACGTCCACTCTTTCGACGAAGTGATCCTTCAGGTTCAAAAAGCAACGGGTTTTTCGCTTGAAAAGTCCGTTGAAATTTGTTTGGAAGCACACAACAAGGGGAGAGCCATCTGTTATTCAGGAAACCTGGAGAAATGCATAAAAGTCGCCAATATTTTGAAAGAAATCCGCTTACACGTCGAAATCGACCAAACCGCCACTTTTTAAAACCCTTCGTCTTTTTACACCTTCCAGAATGAGGGACAGAGATGAGTAAAGCCTCACCCTTAAATAGTGGTCGGACCTTATGCGGTGGACGGTGGTCCCAGGCTTTAAGAGAGCCTCTGGAAACCCCAGGGCGACTCCTCCAACCAGCGGGTCAGTTCCACCGGAGGAATAGGACGGCACATATAATACCCTTGTGCCGTATCGCAACCCATGGCAGTCAGCTGATCCCATGTTTCCCGGTCTTCCACCCCCTCAGCCACGACCTTTAGGGACAGATTGTGGGCAAGGTCGATGGTTGAACCCACAATCACCGCGTCGTCCCTGTTCGTGGCCATTTTCAAGACAAAAGATTTATCAATTTTGATCGTATTCACAGGAAGTTTCTTGAGATAACCCAGGGAGGAATAGCCGGTGCCGAAATCGTCAATGGACAGGCGTATTCCCATTTTGCTCAGACCCGTCAGAACCTCCATGGCCCGGGCCGGGTCAGCCATGATGATGCTTTCGGTAATTTCCAGTTCCAGGCAGTCTGTTGTTACGGCGCACGACTGGAGTATCTCTGCAATCTGATTCGGCAGTTTCGGATCGAGCAAGTTCCGGGCTGATAGATTCACTGCCACACTCATTTCAATCCCTTCCCTGCACCAAGCCTGGCATTGGCGCAGGGCTGAGTGAAGTACCCAGAGCGTTAAAGGCTTGATCAGTCCGGTCTGTTCCGCCAGTCTGATGAACTGGTCCGGCGGAAGGATTCCCCGCTGGGGATGCTTCCAGCGCACCAGGGCCTCTACACCTGAAATGCGGTTTGTCTTGAGGTTAATCTTTGGCTGGTAGAGTAAAAACAACTCATCACGGTCCAGCGCATTGCGCAATTCTCCCATCAGAACAAGGCGGTACGGGTCATATTCATCTTTATCGGAAGCATAAACAAAGTACTTACCATCGGTCTGCTCCGCCAGCTGCAAGGCAATATCCGCTCTCCGGAGAAGAATGGAGGCCTCGTTCCCATGTTCGGGATAGTTTGCAACCCCGATACTCACTTCCACATAAAGCGTTAGTCCTTCAATGATGAAAGGGCGTTCCAGAACCTTTAAAATCTTTCGTATTACCCCAACCGCCCCTTCGATATCTGCTGACGGAAGAAGCACCGCGAATTTACCCCCTTCCAACCGGGCCAACAGGTCGGACTCCCTGAGCGCCTCTCTGACGCGCGGACCGAACTGCTGTAACATCAAATCTCCCTTCTGATGCCCGATGGCATTGCCGATCTCCTTGAAACGGTCTATATCCATGATTAGAAGATAGAGCGGTTTGTTTTCACGCTTTGTAATCAGAAGAGTCTGTTTCAGTTGCTCCTGGAAGAAGACCCGATTGGGGAGGTCGGTTAATAGGTCGTAGTAGGCTTGATGATTGATTTGTTGTTCTGCCCGCTTGCGCTCTACAATTTCATTTTCCAGGCTTTGATTGGAAGGGTATCCAGGATCTTGTACTGGTGAAGGGCGTTAAGCCTTTCTAATTCGTTATCCGGTAAAGGAGCTTTCATGTTGGCGCTCTCTTTTTGCTGATCTTCGCACTCATGGGTCCAATTGGCCCGAACCCCGATTCTGGATAAACCAGTCAATCGACCTGTAAGAGGCTGAGGCAACCCTTGTCATTTGCTGACTTCTATTAAAAGATAGCACATAAGCTCAAGCTGTCAAAGGTAAGTCATACGGGAGGAGTGTTTAAAGCACGCAGATCCGGTTTTTTCCGCCCCTTTTGGCCCGGTAGAGCGCCTTGTCTGCTTTGGCAATAATACTTTCAGCGTCTTTGGCTTTATCTCCTTTTATTGAAATCCCGCCAATGGATACGGTTATCCGAAGCTTATGCCGTTTTAAGAAGGGATGAAGGGAGACTTTTTCTCTTAACCGCTCTCCAACGATTTTGACTCCCGCCTTCGAGTTTTCCGGAAGGATGATAATGAATTCATCTCCGCCATAACGGCAGGAAAAATCATATCCCCTGAGCAAAGAAGAGATGATTTTTGCCATTTCTCTTAAAACCTCATCCCCCGCTTTATGACCCAGAATATCGTTAATATTTTTAAACAAATCGATATCCATCATCAAACATCCGATCGAATTTTTAAATCGCTGGCTTCTTGTCCATTCTTTCGTTAAAGCCTGTTTTAAATAATTTCTGTTATATAACCCGGTAAGCGGGTCAAGGGTGGATAATTTCTCTAATTTCTTGTTCTTTTCCTTGAGGGATTCTTGAACCTCCCGGATTTTTAAAAGATTGATTACCCGAACGGTAAATTCATCCGGATGAAACGGCTTTGAGATATAATCCGTAGCTCCTTGCTGAAAACCGAGTATTTTTTCTTTCATTTGATCTTTAACGGTAATGAGGATGAAAGGGATGTCATAAAGATCGGGATAAGAACGGACCGTTTGGAGAAATTTAATCCCGTCTATTTTGGGCATCAGCCAATCGCTGATAATTAAATCCACCTTTTTTTTGGATAAAAGGATCTGCAACCCTTCAGATCCATCGCACGCTTCTATAAAGTTTTCGGCAATTTTCCGGGAAGAGAGGATTCGAATAATTTCCTTTCGGAAAGTAGTGGAGTCATCCACAATCAAGATTGAGATCTTTTTTTTCAATCGAAACCTTATAAAAAGAGTTTTTGGTAGATCAAAAAGATGGTTATACTAAGTTTAGCTTTAATTTTCATTTTGTCAAAAAGGGCCGAAATTGGGAGTTTTTGGATTCTGGCGCAAGTTTGACATCGGATAAGGCCTGGCGCAATATAAGCGCTCGGAGAAAGGGGCTATTTTTGAGGGAATGTCTTGAATTTATGGAATGGAGAGCGGTAAACCGGTTGCTTTCAGAAGGAGGTCGTATTAGTTGTGTTCAGCCATGGATGGGGGTTTTTCAGCGACTCCCCTACTTCCATTTGACTACGGGTGGTAAGGACATCAATATCGCATCAATATTTCCACCCGTCTTCAACCCGAAGAGCGTCCCACGATCATACATTAAATTAAATTCTACATAACGGCCCCGGCGATAAAGCTGAAACTCCTTTTGTTCCTCTGTAAAGGGAAGGTCTTTACGCCGGGAAACGATCTTCGGATAAACCTTTAAAAAGGCTTCGCCCACCTCTTGCACAAAAGGAAAATCCTTTTCGAGATTTTTATCCAGATAATCAAAAAAAATGCCTCCGATTCCGCGAGGCTCTTTTCGGTGCTCTAAATAAAAATATTCGTCACACCATTTTTTAAATTTTGGGTAATACTCCGGATCATGTTTGTCACAAGCATTTTTTAACGCTTGGTGAAATTCCTGTTTATCCTCTTCAAAAGGGAAAAAAGGGGTCATATCGGTCCCTCCGCCAAACCAGGAATGATCAGTTTCAATATACCTTAAATTCATATGGACGGCGGGCACAAGGGGATTAAACATATGGGCAACCAGTGAAATTCCTGTGGCAAAGAAATACTTTTGATATCCGGGAATGTTTTTCCCAAATTCAGGGTCAAGTTCTCCAAATACGGCAGAACAATTTACCCCCACTTTTTCAAAAACCTTTCCTTTCATGACAGAGATGACTCCGCTGCCGCCGCTGTCTCTCTGCCAGGGGGTTCTCTGAAAGGTTTGGCCGTTTTCGATTTCTTCGAATTTTTCGCAGATACGGTCTCTTAGCCCGTTAAAATACTTTTCGGCTTCGATCCGCAAATTACCCGTTTTTTTCATATGGAAGATACTATAATATATTTCAGGGAATATTTCAACCAAAGCCGTTTTCCGAGTTGCCCAAAAAAGATAGCATGGTATAATTTTGGAAAGCGGCAGGAAAGATTAAAACCCTCGAACTTTTCAGTTCATCGTGATATTTAAAAAAATGAATAAAAGTTAACCAAAAGTTGCTTTTTGAATTGAAGATCAATACAATGACACCGGATGGAGAAACGCTCATGGAAAAGTTTTCACCAGGCTTATCAGGCGTACCAGCCGCTAAATCAAAAGTCAGCTACCTTGATGGCCAAAAAGGAATCCTCGAATATCGGGGGATTTCGATTGAACAACTGGCCGAACAAAGCACCTTCATTGAAACCGCTTATCTCCTCCTATTTGGAAGCCTCCCGACAAAAAGAGAGTTAGAACAGTTTGATTTGGACATTAGGGAACACCGCCGAATCAAGTTCAGGATCACAGACCTGATGAAATGCTTTCCTGAAAGCGGTCATCCCATGTATGCTTTACAGGCAACCGTCGCGGCGCTGGGGATGTTTTATGAGGCCAAGGATGTGACCAATCCTGAAACACAATATATTTCCGCCGTTCGCTTGATTGCGAAAATTCCCACCATTATTGCCGCGTATTACCGAATGAGACGGGGAGACGAACATATCCTTCCGCGGGAAGATTTAAACCATTCCGAAAATTTTCTTTATATGCTTCACGGAAAGGTGCCCCACCCCCTGGTGGCAAAAGTTTTGGACAGTTGTCTGATTTTGCATGCCGAACATACCATGAATGCTTCAACCTTCTCAGGCATGGTCACGGCTTCAACACTCGCCGATCCTTATACGGTCATCTCTTCGGCTGTTGGAACGTTAAGGGGACCTTTGCATGGGGGAGCCAATGAGGAAGTCCTGATGATGTTGAGGGAGATAGGATCTAAGGCCAACGCGGAAGGCTATCTTGAAAAGAAACTTGCCAATAAAGAAAGAATCATGGGGATGGGACACCGTGAATACAAGGTCAAAGATCCTCGGGCGGTTTTCCTTCAAAAACTGGCAAGGCAGCTTTTTCAACAGAACGGAAAATCTCCATTGTATGAAATAGCCGAAGAGGTAGAAAAAGTCGCGGAAAAACTTTTATCCCATAAAGGGATTTATGCCAATGTCGATTTTTATTCCGGGTTTGTTTACCAAAAAATGTCGATTGATATAGATTTTTTTACGCCGGTCTTTGCCATGGGGAGAATAGCCGGATGGCTTGCACACTGGCTTGAACAGGTCCAGGATAATCATATCTTCAGACCGACTGAAATTTACGAAGGGGAAAGGAACAAAAAATATACCCCGCTTAGTCAAAGAGAGTCTTAACTCGATTTTCATACACTTCTTAAAAACCAGGAGGTTAAAATGAAAACAAAAGCAAAGTCTTCATCGGGCGCCAGAAAAAAAACTCTCCCCAAAAAGAAAGTGACCTCTACGGTCAAAAAAAAGAAAACTACCGCAAAACCGAAGAAAAAACCGGCGGCAAAGAAAAGCGTCGGGAAAACGACAGCCAAAAAAACAACTAAGAAAGCCGTAAAAAAAACCGTTAAGAAAACAATCAAAAAAACGGTTGTCAAAACTTCAAACAGGAAAAAGGTCCCCTTAAACAAGAGCGTTAAGACGACCCCGGCCCTTGAGGTATTCGGGACAACGGTCATCCGGGAATCCGCCAAGGTGTTTTACATAGCCCCCGAGACTGAATCGCCCATTCAAAAAACTCCCCCTTTGATAAAGGAACAGGAGGTCGGGAAGATCACCCATTATTACAGTCATATAGGAATCGGAATCGTTGAATTGGGGCAACAGGGAAAGCTTCGAATCGGGGATGCCCTTCATATCAAGGGACATACGACCGATTTTGAACAGGTCGTCAATACGATGCAGATCGAACACGAGAATATTCAAGAGGCTGGGCCGGGACAAACCATCGGTCTTCAGGTTAGGGAAATGGTCAGAGTCAACGACCGGGTCTATAAGAAAATTTAAAAGAGAAGTTGAGTTATGAATGGGGCCGCGACCGCGCTTTAAATTGGCCTTTTTTTCTGACCGGAGGAGGTTGTCCTCTTTTTCCACGAAACGGCGCATGCGGTAAATCGATAAAAAGGTCGTCTTCTGCCCATTCCACAGGAATTTTTTGATTAATAAATTTTTCAATCGCCTCTAGCCCGTAGACATATTCGTCGCAGGCAAGGGTAATGGCAATTCCCTGGGCTCCGGCTCTTGCCGTTCTCCCGATTCGGTGAACATAATCTTCGGGGTCCTGGGGAACGTCGTAATTAATGACATGCGTTACCCCCTCGATATGCAATCCTCTCGAAGCAACATCGGTTGCAACCAGGAAGTTTAATCTTCCATTCTTAAAATCGTCCAATATTTTCAGCCGTTTGGCCTGGGGGATATCGCCGGTAATGGCTTCGACCGACTTTTCCCTTCGTTGCAGGCGATTGCAGATCAGTTCCCCTGCCTGCTTGGTATTTATGAAAATCAAGACACGGTCCATGCCTTTTTTTTCTAATAACCCCTGAAGAAGAAAAAACTTTTTTGTTTTTTCGACATGGTAAAGCGTCTGTTGAACCCTGTCCGCGGTAAGCTGATCAGGTGAAATTTCCACCTTTACGGGGTTATTCATATGTTCATAGGCCAATTCCATCACCCGGAAATTCAAGGTCGCAGAAAAAAGAAGGGTCTGGCGCTGATGGTAAGGAGGCATTTTTCTCAGAATATACCGCAAATCCGGGATAAAACCCATATCGAACATCCGGTCTGCTTCGTCAATCACAAGGATTTTAATGGACTTTAAGTTGAAATTTTTCTGCTTAAAAAAATCAATCAGGCGTCCGGGGGTTCCGATTAAAATATCAACACCCTGTTTAAACTGGTTCTGTTGTTTTTCATAATCCATACCCCCGAATACGGCATGAATTTTAAATTGGTCATCGGGATTCAGGGAAATAGCATCCTGCTGAATCTGAACGGCGAGTTCCCGCGTAGGCGCAATAATCAATGCCCGCGGCGCCAGGTCTTCCTGCGAAGACGAAGGTAAAGAAAGAAGGCGGTTAAAAAGCGCAATCAGAAATGCCGCGGTTTTTCCCGTTCCGGTTTGGGCCTGGCCTGCAACATCTTTTCCCTGAAGCGTTAAAGGAAGCGTTTTTTCCTGGATGGGGGTACATAGAGAGAAGTTCAGCTTCTTTATCTTTCGAAGCAACCCTTCAGAAAGAGAAAGATCATCAAATGTCATGAACTTATTTTAATCGAAATGCCGGTCAAAAGTCAATTTTTATATCTCTTGTCCAATCAGACGGGATGAGCTTTTTCAGCGGCCTAAGAGAGGACTTTTTTGAGGAACTTGCCCGTATGAGACCCCGGAAACTGAGCAACCTCTTCAGGGGTTCCCGTGACCACGACCCCTCCCCCGTTTAGCCCTCCTTCCGGGCCCAGGTCAATGACATAATCCGCATTTTTTATGACATCAAGGTTATGTTCAATCACAACGACCGTATTTCCTCCCTCCACCAACCGGTTTAAAACATCTAAAAGTTTCTGGATATCGGCGAAGTGAAGACCGGTCGTCGGCTCGTCAAGAATATACAAGGTACGCCCTGTGGCACGCTTTGAAAGTTCTTTTGATAATTTAATTCTTTGCGCTTCTCCGCCCGATAAGGTTGTTGCCGACTGACCGAGCTTAACATAGGCAAGCCCTACATCGTATAACGTCTCCAGTTTGTTCTTAAGGAGAGGAATCGAATCAAAGAAAATTACACTTTCTTCCACGCTCATATCTAAAATATCAGCGACATTTTTATGTTTATACCTTATCTCAAGGGTTTCACGGTTATAACGTTTCCCTTTACAAAGCTCGCAGGTCACATAAACGTCAGGAAGGAAATGCATTTCAATTTTAATGACGCCGTCTCCCTGGCAAGCCTCGCACCTGCCCCCTTTGACGTTAAAACTATACCGGCCAGGTTTATAGCCCCTTGCTCTCGATTCGGGCAACTGGGTAAAAAGATCGCGAATATGGGTAAAGAGTCCCGTATAAGTCGCCGGGTTCGACCTGGGGGTTCTCCCTATGGGAGATTGATCGATATTAATCACTTTATCAAGTTCCTCCAACCCGGTAATGTGGGAACAGGCACCCGGTTTTTCGGAAGAACGGTAAAAGTGGTGGGCCAGGTTTTTATACAGCACATCGATCACCAGGGTGCTTTTGCCTGATCCCGAAACACCGGTAACACAGGTAAACAACCCCAACGGAAAGGAGACGTCGATTCCTTTCAGGTTATTTTCAGACGCGCTTTTAATTTTTAAAAATTTTCGGGTCGGCCGATGCCTTTTGGGAAGCCTGATGGAAATTTGCCCGCTTAAATATTTTCCCGTCAGAGACAGGGGGTCCCTCTTAATCTCCTCAGGCGTGCCCTGAGAAACAATCTTCCCCCCTAAAACACCCGCTCCCGGACCCATATCAATAACGTAATCGGCATCCAGGATCGTTTCTTCATCATGTTCCACCACCAGAACCGTATTTCCAAGGTCTCTTAACCTTTTAAGCGTGTTGAGAAGTCGTTCGTTGTCCCGCTGATGTAACCCGATGCTAGGTTCGTCCAGAATATAAAGCACCCCGACGAGGCTCGATCCAATCTGAGTTGCCAGGCGAATCCGCTGACCTTCCCCCCCGGAAAGGGTCGCTGCTGTCCGGTCTAAAGCGAGGTAGTCCACGCCGACGCTAATCAGAAAACCCAGCCGCTCTTTAATTTCTTTTAAAATCCGGTGCGCGATCAACCTTTCTTTTTCAGTCAAATCAAGTTGAGAAAAAAATTGATCGGCATCTCGAATAGAAAATCGGGTCACTTCGGTAATCGATTTGCCTCCTATTTTAATCGCCAGGCTCTCCTTTTTTAACCGGTCACCTCCGCAGTCCGGACAGGGACGGATACTCATATACTTTTCAATTTCATCGCGGATGTAAACGGAATCTGTTTCCCGATACCGTCTTTCAAGATTATGAAGGACGCCTTCAAAGGGTTTTTGGTAGAACTCTCTTTTCCCTTCCCTTTCAAAATAAAAGGTAATCGTCTCATTTTCGGTACCGTAGAGAATGGCTTTTTGAAAATCAGGCTTTAAAGATTTAAAAGGAGTCTTTAAATCAAATTTAAAATGATTGGCTAACGCTTCCATGACCTGAAAGTAAAACCCCGAACTCCGTTTTTCCCATGGTTTAATCGCTCCCTCCCTCAACGAAAGGGTTTTGTCAGGAACAATCATGTCAGGGTCGAGATCTCGGGTCGTCCCCAGCCCGCCACAGGCCGGGCAAGCCCCTTGCGGACTGTTAAACGAAAACATACGGGGGGCAATTTCGGGATAGCTGATACCGCACGTCGTGCAGGCAAGCTTTTCATTGAACAAAACATCCTCCCGATTCTCCCGTGCAACCACAACCAATCCGCCGGAAAGAGAAACAGCGGTCTCCAGAGAATCGGCCAGCCGCTTTTCAATTCCCGGTTTTAAAATAATCCGGTCGACGACGATGTCTATGGTATGTTTTTTATTCTTATCCAGCTGAGGGACTTCCGACAGTTCAACCATTTTACCGTCGATTCTGGCGCGCACATATCCGCTTTTCTTGATCTGCAGGAGTTCCTTCCGGTATTCCCCTTTTCTGCCTTGAATGAGTGGCGCCATCACCTGAATTTTGGAACCTTCCGGATAGCCTATCACCGCGTCAACGATCTGCGTCACGGTTTGAGCCGTAATTTCTTTACCGCATTGATAACAATGCGGATGGCCGACCCGTGCAAATAAAAGACGGAAATAGTCATAGATCTCCGTCACCGTCCCAACGGTTGATCTGGGATTTTTACTGGTTGTTTTCTGTTCAATGGAAATTGCCGGAGAAAGCCCTTCGATCGAATCGACATCGGGCTTGCCCATTTGTTCCAGGAATTGGCGCGCATAGGTGGAAAGGGATTCGACATACCGCCTTTGCCCTTCTGCATAGATCGTATCAAACGCCAGGGTGGACTTTCCGGAACCGGAAAGTCCCGTAATCACAACCAGTTGATCGCGGGGAATTTCTACGTCGATATTTTTTAAATTATGTTCCCGGGCGCCTTTGATCCTGATCGTCTTTGGGTTCACGGTTTTTCCTGTCGAAATCTCAATTTATAAACATTTATAGTAACATGAAAATATTTCGACGGTCTACTCTCATTTTCTTTTCAAAGTTCTTCAAAGGATGAGGGCTTTTCTTTATCTCTTGACAAATATCTTAAAATACATTAGCTTAATATTAAGGTATTTTTTGGAGGAGTTTTTGGAAACTAATCGTAATGAAAATCCTGAGGTATGTACTGGGGCTCTTTCCTCTTTCCTTACTTTAATTAGGGCAAGTGATTACCTGGCTACCCAGTTGAGTTTTCGTTGTGAAAATCAGGGGTTAACAATCAGCCAATTCGGAATATTAGAAACGCTTTGCCGGAGCGGAGCCCAATGTCAGAAGGAGTTGGGAGAGAAAATCTTTAAAAGCAGCGGAAATATCACCCTGGTCATTGATAACTTAGAAAAAAGGGCCCTGGTAAGGCGAGAGCGACAGGGCGAAGACCGACGCTTTATCAGAATATATCTAACCGACGAAGGGAAAAAGGTCATCACTGAAGTTATCCCAAAGGTTTCCTCTTTTATCCAGGAAGAATTCAAAGTTTTAACACGAGAAGAACAAAAAAAACTTTTTTGTATGTGCAGAAAACTAATTGGTCTCCCGGCTCAAGATTTCTAATATTTTTTTCAGAAATATCTTAATATTAAGATTCTTAACCGGTGCTGACTTAACCTGTCCTTAAACAACTAAGGAGTATGCCGGAGGGCAAATAAAATGGAATGTCCAAAATGTAAAGGTCTCATGGTCTTTGAACAGTTTTACGATTACCAGGATGATACCGGGAAAGCCAGTTTCACCGGGTGGAGGTGTATTTTGTGCGGTAAAATCCTCGACCCGCTCATCGACGCTCATCGACAGAACAGGATTCCGGCTCTGACATCGAGAGCCAGAAGAAAAGCCACAAAATGATAACTTGATACCGGAAAAGGCGGCCCGGTGGTTCAAGAAACATGTGAAGCTGGTATTCGCGTCTAATCTTTTTCGTTTTCGGGCGGGGAAAGGCGGCTTGTCTGTAAAATGGCAATAACTTCTTCGTCGGAGACCTGTGAAAATTCCTCAAAAAACTGCCCCACTGCGTAAAAATTGTCAGGCACGAGGAGGCACTCGACTTCATCCGCCAAACCCCGAATCTTTTCGAGACCCTCATGAGGAGCCACGGATGTCGCCGCAATTAATTTAGCCGGTTTTTGGGCCCGAATAGAACGAAGCGCCGCAATCATGCTGGCGCCTGTTGCGATCCCATCATCAACAACAATTACAATTCGATGAACAGGACTAACGGGCGGATGGACCGGCGTATAGTGCGCCCGGCGCCGACGCAAGATTTTAAGCTGTCTCTCTTTTTCTTCCCTGATATAGGTTTCGTCTATTTTAAGATCGGCCGCATGCCGGCTTAGATAAAGGTGGCCGCTCTCGTCCACAGAGCCAATTGCGAGTTCAGGTTGATAGGGAGCTCGTAACTTATGGACAAGAACGACATCCATTTCGCCATTCAAAGCATCGGCCATTACTTGCGCCATCGGAACCGCCCCGCGTGGAATGGCTAAAACAAGGGGATTTTTTCCGTCGTACCTTTTTAATTTTTCAGCCAATTGCCGGGCAGCTTGCCGTCGATCTTTAAAAATCATCTCTCCCTTTCGATAAGCGCACCCCCTTGATTTTTAGGCAAAAAACATCTCCCTGACGTGGTCTCGAAAAAGACCTCGCCGAACTTCTGAAACCACCGGCAGGATTTCACCTCCAAAAAGGCCGAGACGTCATCCCTAGTTAACGCCGATAACCGCCTTTCTTTTTTTCCCCGTAACGGGAGGAGGATGGAGCTTTCGGTTGGCAGAAATGACCGGGTCGAATACCTCTCCACAGATTAAGCATCTCCACCCCCGAAAGGCAAAACGCCCCGTATCATCCCGAAGATCCAAAAAAGTATCCACCATCATGCTTCCTTTACATCTTGGACATTCCATCATGCACCACCCTTTTCTTATCGTCCTTTTCACCGTATATCTTGAAAAAAAGCAATGATTATGCCAAAAGAAAATGAGAAAACTCAATAACCTCGACAAACCTAAATATTTTGTAAAAACAACGCGTTATATTAGACGATTAGAATATTTTTCAAAACAAAAAAAGAGGAAATTACGGGCTAAATGTCCCAGTCGTATAATGGAATAGACAGGTCAATGAGGTGTTAAATAAATAAACCTGCCTTTTCAAATAAAATAATCTGTCTATTTGTCTAGACACTCAATTTTTCGTTTTTAACCTATCCCTATCTTTTAATTCTCCTCTATCGGCTAACATCCCATACCATATGCCCTAATTCTGGAAGGATAAGTTTTTCCATGGCAAGCCTGACCGCCGCTTCCGAACCCGGAAGGGAAAAAACCAATTTTCCCTGGTAAATTCCAGCTGTGGCCCGGCTCATCATTGCCGCGGGCCCAATTTCCTGATAACTCAAATAACGAAACAATTCTCCAAAACCGGTAATCTGCTTTTCCATCAAATTTTCAATTGTTTCATAAGTGACGTCCCTTCTTGAAAGTCCGGTTCCGCCCGTGAGGATCACCGCCTGGATTTTTTCATACATCACGATTTCTTCCAGTGTCATCTGAATCTCTTGCGGAACATCTTTTACAATTCGATATAAAAGCACGGAGTGAGACTGATCCTGCAGACATTTAATGATCAGCTTTCCCCCCGTATCCGTTTCTGGTGTCCTGCTGTCACTCACAGCCATAACAGCACACCTGACCTCCTTGAAAGCTTTCTCCCTGTGTTCCTGATATCCCATTATTTATCTCCCCTTTATTTTTTGCCTGCGTAAAACTTGCGGGTATTCAATCTTCCAGACCGACTGTCTTAAAAAACTCTTTTGACCCCGGTTTAATAAATCTTGCCGCCTACCTTATCCCAAACCAGGCTATAAGGTCAAAGGATCAGGAAAAATACGGGGTTTAATAAAAAACGCGGATTTGTAAGTCTTTGAAAAAATTGGTGCCCCCGGCGCGAATTGAACGCACGACCAACGGTTTAGGAAACCGCTGCTCTATCCAACTGAGCTACGGGGGCATTTTGGAAAGAAATGTAGAATACCAAAACAGGAACACTAAAGTCCATATGCTTTTACCCTTCAAACTTTTCGTCTTGACATTCTTCCACCCGCAGGACTATTTTAGTTTACTGAAATGTGAATGCGCAAAAAAATTTCCCTGATTTAAAAAAAAGGGCGAATCATTTGAGGACTTTATCATGAGAGAAGGGTCAAAGAAAATTACCAGACAGGAATACGGATTCTCCCCGAAAGAGGTCGTTTTGAAACGAATCGCAAAAGCGACCAAAACCGCTCAGGAATTAGGAATAAAAAACATGTTAAAAAAGCTTGGGTTTTCTGAAGTCCCTTTAGAAGAAGTTCAAGATCGTTTATCTAAATCAAGGCGGACATTTTCACAGGAAATCCTGATCGATAGGGAGCAATTATAATGGCTTATTTCTTTTTTGATACCACGGCGCTTGCAAAACGTTATAGCCTCGAACTGGGTACCCATAAAATTAATGAAATTCTCAATGAAAAAAAGAGCCATGTTGTCCTGGCGGAATGCACGGTGACCGAGCTTTTTTCAACTTTGAACAAGAAAGTTCGGCGGGCTGATATTACCCGGGATGATTTTTATACGATTGTTTACAAATTCGAATCGGAGATGGAACATGGATTATTTCAGTTCATCGACATGACCCCGACGGTGATCAAAAACAGCAAACTCCTCCTTCTCCAACACTCTTTCCTTAGATATGCAACTGCCCTTCAGCTAGCCTATGCGATTGAGATCTTTGCATTAAAGCCAACGATCGTTGCCTCAGACATCCATTTTTTGGACATCTGCAAAATTAGCGGGTTTAAAATCTTAAACCCTGAAAAATAATCCGACACGTCCCACATGTCTATAACCTCGCAAATCAAAGAAAAGGCGCGCCAGCTAGGTTTTTTTAAAATCGGGATCGCCAGGGCGGAGCCCTTTCCTCAGTTGAGCGCTCTTGACGAGTGGCTTGAATACGGAAGGCACGGTGAAATGCTTTGGATGGAACGAACCAGGGGAAAACGCCAGAATCCTTCTCTTGTTCTTCCCAATGTTCGATCCATTGTGATGGTCGGAATGAATTATTACATTTCCGAATCGTTAGAAAATATTCAAGGGCTTAAATTTTCAAGATATGCGTGGGGAGAGGATTACCACGTCCTCATGGAGGACAAGCTCAAGCAACTGACGGCCTTTTTTCTTTCTTTATTCCCCTCCGCAAAAGCTAAATATTATGTGGACACAGGTCCGGTGATGGAGAAACCCTGGGCGCAAAAAGCAGGGTTGGGATGGATCGGAAAAAATACTAATTTAATTTCTTCCGATCACGGCTCTTACCTCTTTTTGGGGGAAATTTTGGCAGACGTTAATTTAGATTATGATGACCCCGGCGCTGACCTATGCGGAAATTGTTCACTCTGTATTCAGGCCTGTCCCACTAACGCGCTAACCCCTTATTCCCTCGACTCGACAAAATGCATTTCTTATCTCACCATTGAAAAAAGAGGGGAGATTCCCCCGGACCTTAAAAAAGGGATCGGTGAATGGGTTTATGGATGCGATGAATGCCAGGACGTTTGCCCGTGGAATGCGTCTCCCCAGGTAACCGAAGAACCGGGCTTTCTCGACGTCAATCCGGCCTTAGAAAGGCTATCCGTTCAAAGTCTGCATGAAAATGATTTTAATGACAGATTTAAGAAAAGTCCGATTAAACGGATCAAATACCAGGGATTGTCGAGAAACCTCGAAATCGCGCGGGAAAATCAGGAATCCTCAAAGGAGCACTCCAGTGTCCCATATTAATCCCAGCTATAGCCTGACCCTCCGTCTTGAAATCCATAACAAGCCCGGTATGCTGGGAAAAATTACTTCAGCCATTGGACAACTAGACGGAGACATCGGGTCCGTCGATATTGTTTCGGCCTACTCCAATCGGTTAATCCGCGATATTAAGATCAATATAAGGGATTCCACCCATGGGGATGGAATCATTGAAAAGTTAAAAACCATTGAAGGGGTCAGATTATTAAATGTCTCCGACCAGACCTTTTTACTTCACCAGGGTGGAAAAATTGAAATCGTTTGCAAAACCCCTTTAAAAACCCGGGAGGATTTGTCCAGAGTTTACACGCCAGGCGTTGCCCGGATTTGCGAGGCCATCGTCAAAAACCCCGAAGAGGTGTATCATCTGACGATTAAGAAAAACAGCGTGGCAATCGTGTCGGACGGCAGCGCCGTCCTCGGTTTAGGGAATATCGGCCCGAAGGCCGCTCTACCGGTCATGGAAGGTAAAGCCATGCTTTTTAAGGAGTTCGGAGAGATCAACGCTTTTCCGATCTGTCTGGCGACTCAGGACCCGGAAGAGATTGTTAAAACCGTGAAAGCCATTTCACCCGTTTTTGGGGGCATCAATCTAGAAGATATTTCTTCTCCCCGATGTTTTGAAATTGAAGAGAGGCTTCGGGAAACCCTGGACATACCCGTTTTCCATGATGACCAGCACGGAACAGCCGTCGTCGTCCTGGCTGCATTGATGAACGCCTTGAAAATCGTTCAAAAGCCGATGAAGGGAATTAAGGTCGTAATCAACGGAGCAGGCGCCGCGGGAACAGCCTGCGCCAGAATGTTACTATCGGCGGGTGTCCGGGATATCATTGGGTGCGACCGCCAGGGGATCATCTACCGGGGGAGAACAGAAAACATGAACCGTCAGAAATCATGGCTGGCAGAAAATACAAATTCCGGCCGTCTGACCGGAGGCTTGTTTGAAGCCCTTAAGGGCGCCGACCTGTTTTTGGGACTTTCGGGACCTGGCGCAATGAAAGCGGAATGGATTAAAAGGATGGCAAGAGACCCTATTGTGTTCGCGTTGGCAAATCCGGCTCCTGAGGTCATGCCGGAAGAGGCCGAGCCCTATGTTCGGATCATGGCCACGGGCCGGTCAGACTATTCGAATCAAATTAATAATGTCCTTTGTTTCCCCGGTATTTTCAGGGGCGCCCTTGATTGCCGGGCACGCGAAATTAACGAACCCATGAAAATGGCCGCCGCCTATGCAATTGCGTCGATCGTTCAAGATGATCAGCTGTCAAATGATTATATTATCCCAAGTATTTTCAATAAAATGGCGGGTGAAAAAGTGGCACAGGAGGTTCTTAAAGCGGCGGTCGCCTCCGGTGTTTCACAACGGAAGTAAAATTATTCCTGAACCGTCCGTTTCTTACCCAGAAACGGAGCATTGGGAAACAACTCTTTGTGACGAATGAGAAAAACAACGATCATGCAGTTCAGGATCAGAGCTCCGGTCCGGATGATTGTGATTTTTTCCAGCACCTCGTAAATTTCAAACGGAATAAACAGGGCTGTTGCAAAAACCGTCAGATACTCCGCCCATTTTCTCCGTTTATGAAGCCCATAGGCTTCTACAAGATCCAAAACGCCGTATAAAAAAACGGCAATCGAAATCATGAACAAAAAATGTCCATTAATCATTCCGATTTTCTTTAAAGAAATTGCAATCAAAGACCGGTCAACATCCAGGTTAAACTGGGCAATCAGTTGATCCACAACCTGATGGAGGTCCCGATTTATAAGGGAAAACCCCTTGAGAGAAATCAGGATAAGGAGCGTGCCTTTTACCAAACGTTCCCAGATAATGAATTTAAGAAAATATTCGGGTTTTCTGGACATTCAAGACCCGTGAACGTCCAGCGATTTATTGAAAATCTCCAAAATCCCCTCTTTAGTGATCCTGCGGGGGTTCTCCAAAAAGTCCTGTCCCTTTCCGTAGAGATAAAGGACGTCATCGGCCATTCGGTCAAATAACGCGGCATCAATACCCACCTCCCTGAGGGAGGAATACATTTTAACTTCCGCCATCCATTTAATTAACTCCTGATGAAAAATATAGGCGGCTTCGAGATTGGACCTTCCGGTTCCGACAACATGGGGGCCAAAAACGCGTTTCGCCAATTGGGCATACCGACCGGGCCTGGCCTCCAGGGTATACGCCACAACCCGCGGAAGCAGAATCGCCAAACCCCGGCCATGGGGGATATCGTAATGGGCGCTCAACGAATGCTCAAGCCAATGAATCGGGAATCCTCCGGCCCTTCCCGCATCAATAAAACCCGAAAGTGCGAGCGTACTGGTCCAGGAGAGGGCTGTACGGGCTTCCAGATCGTTTGGGTTTTGAATGACTTTTCCTAAATTTTCAACCACAATCGCAACAAGGCCTTCGGTGAGCCGGTCTTGAACGGGAGAGGAATCATTCCCTGTAAAATAGCTTTCTAAAAGATGACAGAGCATGTCGATCCCCCCTTCCCCCGTTGAAGCGGGAGGAACGGTCAGCGTCAGGGAGGGATCGACAACTGCGACCTTCGGAAACAGGCATTCCCCGGCAAAAACAGCTTTTTGACGCAGTTCCCAATGGGTTACAACACCATACGAGTTCGCTTCCGATCCACTTCCCGCGAAAGTGGGAATGGTCATCACCGGCAGCGCCCCCGTAATTTTCCGATGACCCCCTGGACCGCTTTTGATATAGTTCCAAATGGAGCCCTCCAAAACCGCCATTGCGGCAATCCCCTTGGACGCATCCATGGAGGACCCGCCCCCCAGGCCAATGACAAAATCACACTGATTTTTTTTGGCAAGTTTTCCCCCTTCATCAATGGATTTTGTTCGCGGGTTGGGTTCGATTTGATCATAAACCACCGACTCGATACCGGAAGTTTTCAACGTTTTAACCACACGTTCCAGGATTCCAAAACGATGAACAGCGGTTTTACCGGTGGTAATAAAAGCCCGCCTCCCCAGGCGCCTTGCTTCCAGACCAACTTTTTCAATTTCCCCGACCCCAAATACAATTTTGGTCGGATTGTGCAGAATAAAATTATTCATTCATCCTTTGTTTAATCTCACGCGGGTTTACGACTCCGACAGATTTCTGGCGGTTAACAGAAGAACAGCCGGTATTAAAATCAATACTACCATATTTGAAATCATCGACAAGCGATGTTGGATATGGAAATTATCCCTCAGAACCTTCAACCGGCTGCTATCCTGTTCATGCCTGATTTCCTGTCTCAAATGATCGGCCTTTTTCCCTGCCGCCAACCCGCCATACAAAGTGGCCAAAAGCATGACCAAAATTAAAAAGGAACGAAACCGGGCTCTTTTTTTATATAAAAGAATTAAGGTAAAAAACGCGGTGAATCCGGCAATATAACCCATCATGTAAAACCACGGAAAAATCGCCGCCATGACATCCCCCGCGTGGTCTCTGGGAAAAGTTCTAAACATGATCGGGGCGACAAAAAAGGATAAGAAAACCACGCCTCCAAACCATACCGTTAACGAAGAAAGGTGAAGAAATTTTAAAATGAGTTTCATAAAAACTCCCTGTTCCTGATAAACAGACATTGGTAATCAATTAAAAACGGATTGGCGCCTTCATGTTTTTTTATGGTATATTTCATTTTAAATCAGGCCGTTTTCTAAAAAAATTTTTCCGAGTTTTTATTTATATCATAAATACCTATGCGTCTCAATCACCATCATAACTCTGCCCCCGACGCCATGAAGCGGATTCTTCTTCAATGGATCGCTTCCCTCATCTGTTTGGCGCTGTTCTCCTCCTCCTGCACACCCCGGCTGAAAATTTTTGACAGAAGCCGGTACCAGATGGGAACGATTGTTGAGCTTACCGTCGTTTCTTCTTCAGAGAAAAAGGCTGAAGAGGCGATGACTGCGGGGTTTGCGGAAATTAAACGGCTTGAACAGCTGATGAGTGTTTATCAAGAAACCAGTGAATTTTCGAAAATCAACCAGATGGCCGGAATTCAAGAGGTTTCGGTCAGCCCGGAAGTGTATGACATTATTCAAAAAGGGTTAGAGACCGGCAGACTGACCGAAGGGGGCTTCAATCTGGCGATTGGGCCTGCGGTCAAGCTTTGGGGAGTCACTGAGTCACAGCATGTTCCCACTCCGGAAGAACTTAATCAAATCAGACCTTTGGTCAATTTGGACAAAATCATTCTAAATCCTCAAATTCATTCCGTGTTTTTAAAAGATAAAGGAATGAAAATAGACTCGGGAGGAATTGGAAAAGGCTATGCGGCCGACCGGGTCGAAAAAGTTTTAAAACGTCATGGAATTGAGGCCGGAATGGTCGCAATGGCGGGAGACGTGAAGGTCTTTGGGATAAAACCCAATGGGCTCCCCTGGCGCGTGGGAATTAAACATCCCCGCCAACCCGGAAAAGTTCTGGCAACGATAGATTTATCTAACCAGGCCATTTCGACCTCCGGGGATTATGAACGCTTTTTTATTAAAGACGGCATCCGGTACCACCATCTGTTGGATCCGAAAACCCTGCAACCCGCACGGGGGTGTCAATCGGTTTCAATCATTGCCGGTGATGGAACAATGTCCGACGCCCTTTCAACCGGTATTTTTATTATGGGGCCGGAAAAAGGAATGGCGCTCATTGAAAAGCTCCCTCACATTGGCGGAGTGATCGTCGATCAAAATGGGAAAATTCTCATTTCCTCCAATTTAAAGAACAAAATCCTTATTCCCTAACAGCCTTGCCATCCTGTGATCTTTTTGTCATAATCAGGGGAATAAATGACCTGGACTTCTGATGAGGAATCAATGGCTAAACTAGGAGTAAATATTGACCATGTTGCGACACTCCGTCAGGCTCGCGGCGGCGCTGAACCCGATCCCGTGGCTGCTGCCATTTTGTCAGAACTTGGC
This sequence comes from Nitrospirota bacterium, assembly GCA_016178585.1. Lineage (NCBI taxonomy): Bacteria > Pseudomonadati > Nitrospirota > Nitrospirota bacterium. Next base: position 51,737 of record JACOTA010000011.1, on the reverse strand, counting down.
GGAGCAGACAGTATTGTGGTGCATTTACGCGAAGACCGCCGGCACATTCAGGATCAAGATGTCCGCCGTCTTCGGGAAACAGTTAACGTCCCTCTCGATTTAGAAATGGCGGCAACGGAAGAAATGGTAAAATTCGCTGTCTCGATACAGCCTGATCTCGTGACGCTTGTTCCGGAAAAACGAAAGGAACTTACGACAGAAGGGGGGCTGGATGTTTTGATTCACAAGATTTCTTTGAAAAATGCCATTGACCTCCTTCACGACAGCAATATCAGAGTCAGTCTCTTTATTGATCCTGACCTTGAACAGTTAAAAATGGCGCACAAAATAAATACCGATCTCATTGAGGTTCACACCGGACAATTTGCCAAAGCAAAAAAACCGGCTGAAAAAGAAGCAGAACTTAAGAAAATTTCCCAAATCCTCAGTATGGCGCAGAAGCTGGGTTTAGGGATCAATGCCGGCCATGGATTAGACTATCGAAATATCGCCCCGCTGGCAAAAATGCTAGAAATCGAGGAATTTAATATAGGACATAGTATCATTTCAAGAGCGGTCCTGGTCGGTTTACAGCAGGCGGTCAGCGAAATGAAGAAACGGGTCAGCCCTTATGAGAAAGCTTAATTAAAAAGATGCTTATAGGAATTGGAATCGATATCGTTAAAACTTACCGGATCAGAGAGGCAATTGAAAAATGGGAAAAACGGTTCCTCAACCGGGTCTACACGCCTGGAGAGCAGGACTACTGTTTTCGGCATAAAGATCCGCACCCATTCCTGGGGGGACGGTTTGCTGTCAAAGAGGCGATGTTTAAGGCCATGGGGACCGGCTGGCGGGCCGGAATAAAATGGAAAGATGTGGAAGTCGATCATCTCCCCGGCGGTCAGCCAATGGTGCGTGTTTTTGGAAGGATTAAAGAAATCCTGGAGGAAAAAAAAGTGGAAGCGATTCATGTTTCCATCACCCATGACGCCGATTATTCGTTAGGACAGGTTATTCTTGAAGGTCGTTAGCTCCGGAGAAATGCAAAGGCTGGATCAGTTGACCATTCAGGAATACGGGATCCCGGCCCTTTTGCTCATGGAAAACGCCGGTCAGAAAACCTTTTCCCGGTTAAACTCCCTCTTTGGCTCTCTAAAGGATAAATCCATCTTGATTTTCGCAGGCGCCGGCAACAACGGTGGAGACGGATTAGTCTTGGGCCGGCATCTCCTTCAGACCGGATCAAACCCTGCGGTGTACCTGGTTTCAGGAGATCTCTCTTTAAAAAAAGAGGCGAAGGTTAATTACGATATCTTCAAAAAAATCGGCGGACGGATTTTTGATGGAAAGGGCAGCCCGAGCGCCCTTGATTCCCTCATTCAGAATTCCGATATCCTGGTCGATGCCATATTTGGAACCGGGCTTAACCGGCCCATGGAGGTGAAAATTCTCGAAACGATTCAAAAAATAAACGCCTCAGGGAAAAAGGTGGTGGCGCTTGATATTCCTTCCGGCGTCTCGGCAGATACTGGAGCGCTATGGGGCGGGGCTGTGAAGGCCGATCTGACCTCGACTTATGGCCTTCCCAAGAAGGGCCATTTTTTATTTCCCGGGGCTTCTTTTCGCGGAAAATTGTATGTCGAAGAAATTGGCATCCCATCGACTCTGATTGAAAAAGAATCTTTTAAAACAGAGATCCTGGAGCGTCCCTTCATTCAAAAAATTTTCCCCAGGAAAAGGCCTCAGGATTCCCATAAGGGCATTTTCGGTCATCTCCTGGTGATTGCAGGTTCACGAGGGAAGCGGGGCGCCGGCGCTCTTTGTTGTAAAGCCGCTCTGCGTTCCGGGGCTGGTTTGGTCACCTGGGCCCTCCCTGAACGACTGGATATTCCTGACTCGTTTATCCCTGAGGCCATGACGCTTCCGCTCCCGGAAACAGCCGAAGGAACCCTGAGTCTCGCAGCGGAAAAACCCCTCTTATCGTTTGCCAAAAACAAAAATGCCGTTGCCATCGGACCTGGACTCTCTACCCACCCTGAAACCCGGGAATTAATCAAACGCCTCCTCCCGCAGATCACCTGCCCGATCATTCTTGATGCCGATGGGATCACTCTTCTGACGGAAGAAAAAGGGCTGTTGAAAAAGATCCGGGTCCCGGTTCTGATGACCCCTCATCCGGGAGAATTTGGAAAATTTCTGGGATTGGACGCCAGGGCGGTTCAAAAAGAAAGAGTAGCCCTTTTGTCCGAAACCGCCAGCCAATATGGATGTACGATCCTTTTAAAAGGAGCCTATAGTCTCATTGCGGACCCGAATCATTCGGTTTGGATCAACCCGACCGGCAATCCGGGAATGGCCACAGCGGGAACAGGAGACGTGTTAACAGGAATGATTGCGGGTTTTTGCGCGCAGGGTATCCCTTTTCCGGAAGCCGCTCAAATCGGCGTCTATTTACACGGGTTATCAGGCGATCTGGCTCTTGAAGAAAAGGGGGAGATCAGTTTAATGGCCAGTGATATGATAGAAAAAATTCCATTGGCCGTACAACACCTAACGACAGGAAAAAACCCATTATGATTTTTCAACTCTCTGTTTTATTCAGCATTTTGATGGTGGCTCTGGCGCTCAGCATGTTTACCCATACCTACCGAAGCCGGAGTAAAATTTTCAATAATCTTCAAAGATTGACTTCCCGATTCAAGGGAATGGAAGGAAAGGCAATCCGGAAAAATATTTTATCGTTCCCATCTTTTGAGGGAAAATTCCGGAACCGGAAAATTTCCGCCTTTTTCCATACCGCGGAAGGGAAACAGACCAGCGTCATCTACTTTACCAGTTCCGCTGAAACGAGAGCGCCATTTTCTTTTTTTCTAAAAAAAGAAGATTTTTTCAGACCCGTTCAGAACAACCGGATCGAAAAAAATGCCGGGAAGGTCATTCCGGATCTCGACCCCCGCTTTGAAGTCCGGAGTAATGACCAGGAGCGAACTCAAATATTTTTTAAGAATGAGACGCTCCTCAAAGCGCTTCCTCAACTTGAAAAGTATTCCGCAATTCAATGTGGTCCGGATGCCATTATTATCAGCAAGCCTTACGATGGCGTTAAAGATACCCTGCCCGAAGCGGTTTCAGAGGGTTTTGATTTATTAAGCAATTTAGCCGAAGCGATTGAATCGGTTCCTTGAGCGCCCGGTTTTTCATAGAAACGAACGGCCAGGAGGAAACGGTCTCGGCCGGGAGACACTTTGGGGAAAAATTTAAGGGGAATGAGGTCATCACCCTGTCCGGGCCTCTTGGAGCCGGAAAAACCTCCTTTGTCAAAGGAATCGGGATGGCTCTCGGAATCGTTCCCGAAAAAATCTCCAGTCCCACTTTTATTTTGAGGGCGGATTACTCCGGGAAATTTCCGTTGGCCCACGTCGATCTCTATCGCCTGGAGGACTCGCAGGAAATACGAACGCTCGGTTTGTTTGAACAGGAAGAAACCCGGACCGTTTTGGTCATCGAATGGCCTGAAAAGGCAAAAAATATTCTTCCTGCAGATCGAATCGAAATTGAATTTTCCGTGGAAGGGAAAGATAAAAGAAAACTGGATTTCACGGCAAGAGGAAACAGTTACCGCTATCTTTTAACAGAGACTGTATGAAAAAACCGCCCAAAAACCTGCAAGAAGAATATTTATCGATCCTGAAATCGGTTGAAGATCATCTCCGCTATGCTCAGGAAACGGGGATTGAAGAAGTCCCGGCCCTTCCGACTCCCCCTCCTGTCCACTCCGAAAAAACGATCTGTGAAACTCTTGAAGAAGTTAGGAATTGGCTGGGTGATTGTCGACGGTGCAAGCTTCATTCGACCCGAACCCAAATTGTGTTTGGAACCGGCAACCCTCATCCCGATCTGGTCTTCGTCGGGGAGGGCCCCGGCGAAGAGGAAGACCTTCAGGGGAAACCGTTTGTGGGAAGAGCGGGTCAGCTCCTGACTAAAATGATTGAAGCCATGGGGTTAAGGCGGGAAGATGTTTACATTGCCAATATCGTCAAATGCCGGCCTCCAAAAAATCGTAATCCCGAACCGGATGAAATCAGCGCTTGTTCCCCTTTTTTGGTTGCCCAGCTATACGCGTTGAAACCGAAAGTCATCTGTACCCTGGGAACTTTTGCCACTCAGACTCTTTTAAATACGGAAGAAAAAATCTCAAAATTGCGGGGGAAATTTCATGGATATCACGGTATCAAGGTGATGCCAACCTACCATCCGGCTTATTTATTAAGAAACCCGGTGGAAAAGAAAACCGTTTGGGAAGATATTCAAACCATTATGAAAGAACTCAACCTCGAAGTGAGAAAGGGAAAAGACAAGTGAAACAATTATGGGCCCCCTGGCGCATGACGTTCATCAAAAGTCAAAAAACGGATGAGTGCATATTTTGTGTAAAACCCAAAGAAAGCAAAGACCTCGACAATTTTATTCTTTTTAAGAACAAGCGGTCATTTGTCATGATGAATATTTACCCCTATAATCATGCCCATCTGCTGGTTTGCCCCTATGACCATGTTAACGGACTCGATCTTTTATCCAAAGAAACAGCCGCGGAAATGATGGAAACGGTTCAGCTTTCAATTTCCGCTCTCAAGCAAGCTTTTCATCCTGACGGTTTTAATATCGGCGTTAATATGGGAAAAGCCGCCGGAGCAGGAATCGAAGATCACGTACATATTCACATCGTCCCGCGCTGGACGGGAGACACGAATTTCATGCCCCTCCTTGCCGAAGTAAAAGCGATGCCTGAACATTTGGAGTTAACCTATCGTAAAATTCTTCCTTTTTTTAAATAAGTGAAGCACCTGACTTTGTCAGTGCGAAACCCAGCGAGCAAAGCAAGCGTGAGGGGGAAGCTTCACTCGGCTTTGCCGATGAAGGGGGCGACGTGAGCCCCTATAAATGAGAGGGGTCCGATGATTCGAATGATTTTTTTCATGCTTATTTTGTTTATCCTCTTTTTTATCCTGTTCAATAACAAGGATCAGGTCGTTCAAATTCATTATACCTTCGGGAAAAGCAGCGACCCAATCCCTTTGTATCTCCTTTTTCTCGGGACGTTTGTTTCAGGACTGGGGACGGCTGTCATTCTCCTCTTTCCCAGCTGGTTAAAGTTAAAGCTTGAGTCCCGGCGCCAAAAAAAAGAAATCGATTCGCTTGAGGAAGAGGCGGGACAATTGAGAAATAGCGTCAAACCTCCCAACCCTTTTTAGCGTCAATTCCCCGAGGTGTTTTGATGGATAATACGCCCCTGATGAGACAATACCTGGAGATAAAAAAAAATTATCCCGATGCGATTCTCCTGTTTCGCGTGGGCGATTTTTACGAAATGTTTTTTGAAGATGCGGTTTCTGCGTCAAAAATCTTAAACATCGCGTTGACCTCCAGAGATAAGTCGAAAGAAAACCCGGTCCCCCTTTGCGGCATTCCCTTCCATGCTTTAAACAATTATCTCGCCAAACTCATTAAATCGGGGCTCCAGGTCGCTTTGTGTGAGCAAATCGAGGATCCCCGCCTGGCCAAAGGAATTGTTAAAAGAGAAGTGGTAAGGGTCATTTCACCAGCCACCCTGATTGAATCCGAACTTCTGGAAAGCCAGACTAACAATTATTTTGCCAGCGTTTGTTTTAACGCGGGAATCATCGGCCTGGCGTATCTCGACATTTCCACGGGAGATTTTAACTGCGTTGAATTTAAAGAAGAATCCTCAGATTCGGATTTGTGCAAGGAACTTAACGCGCTTCTCCCTAAAGAAATCCTGATGCCGGAAGAGTCCGATTCCAATCCCGGCTTTCAATGGATCAAAATAAATCAGAATTGGAAGATTCATCGACTCCCCGCCGATTCATTTGCTTTTGAAAAATCATATTCAACCCTCCTTCAACATTTTAACCTTACCGACCTGTCGGGATTCGATTGTGAGAATCAAAAAACCGCTCTTTGCGCCGCGGGAACCCTTCTGTCTTACCTCCTGAACATGATAAAATCCCCTTTAGACCATGTCATCCGGCTTAAACGGATTCGATCTGAAACCTTTATGGTCATGGACCCTTCCACTCACAAAAGCCTCGACTTATTCCAAAACACCTATGACGGAAAAAGAGAGCATTCTTTATTGTGGGTTTTTGACCAAAACCAGACCCCTATGGGAAGCCGGCTCTTAAAGAAATGGATGACTCGACCATTGATTCACAAAGAAGAAATTGAAGGAAGATACGAGGCCGTGGAGTTTTTTTATACCCATTTCGAGTCGTCGCAACGGATCAAAAGCGAACTAAAGTCTATCCATGATGTTGAAAGAATCGTGAGCCGAATCACCTTGAAGGGCTGTAACGGAAGGGATTTTCTTGCGCTAAAAGCCTCCCTCCCCCCTTTAAAATCCATTCAAAAGCTCCTTCAAATCCCCCTCCCGCTCCTGATAGAAGACCTTGTGAAAAAGTGGGACAATCTCGAAGATCTCTATCGTCTGATTGATGAAGCGATTTCTGAGGAGCCGCCTTTTTTAACAAAAGAGGGTTTTTTATTTAAAGAGGGCTATTCATCGGAATTAGATGAATTAAAATCGCTAGGCCGAAATATGAAATCTTTTATCACCTCTCTGGAAATTCGGGAAAAGGAGCAAACTGGAATCGACTCTTTAAAAATCCGGTATAACCAGGTGGCTGGCTACTATATTGAAATTCCAAAGGGAAAGCTCGATCGTGTCCCCGCTCACTATCAACGGAAACAAACGCTTACGAATGCGGAACGTTACACTATTTCTGAATTATCGGAATTTGAGATTAAAATTAATGAGGCCGAAAAATCGATTAAAGAGGTGGAACAGGCTCTTTTTGAAAAAATAAGGCGCCAAATCTCCGTAGAATCGGCAAGGATTCTGGCCATGGCCGACACGCTGAGCATTTTGGACCTCCTGAACACGTTTGCGGAAATTGCCAGGGAAAATCATTATGTCCGGCCTGTTATCAAGTGGGAAAACGGGTTAAAAATTGTCGAGGGAAGGCATCCCGTCATTGAAAAAATCCTCCCAACCGGACAATTCGTCCCGAATGATACGTTTCTGAGCGAAAACAACCAGATGATGATCATTACCGGTCCTAACATGGCGGGAAAATCAACGTATATGCGTCAGGTCGCTTTAATCGTTATCATGGCTCAAATGGGGAGCTTTGTTCCAGCCAGGGAGTGTGCCATTGGAATGGTCGACCGGATGTACACCCGAATTGGCGCGGCGGACTATTTAACCCAGGGACAAAGCACCTTTATGGTCGAAATGACGGAGGCAGCCAATATTTTAACCAGCGCTACCTCAAAAAGTCTGATCATTCTGGATGAAATCGGGAGAGGAACGAGCACCTATGACGGCATCAGCATCGCCTGGGCCATCGCTGAATACATTCTGAAAAATCTCCACACTCGAACCCTCTTTGCGACACATTACCTCGAACTCACGGGCCTCGCCCTTTCTTTTAACAATGTTCAAAACTACAATATCTCTGTTAAAGAATGGAATGATGAAATTATCTTTCTGAGAAAAATTGTTACGGGAATCGCCGATCGAAGTTACGGAATTCAGGTTGCCCGGCTGGCCGGGATTCCCCCTGAGGTCATTCAACGCTCTAAAGAAGTTTTAGAAAATCTGGAAGGGGAAACGCTGGACCCAAACGGTCTCCCTAAAATCTCCCATTCTCACGCCGGGGAAGAATCTCCCTTAAAAGATACCCAGGTCGATTTATTTCTTTCAAACCAGGAAGACCCCCACGACCAAATTATTGATCAATTAAAGAAAATCGACCCTTTAAATCTAACCCCTCTGGAGGCTTTAAATTTTATTCACCATCTCAAGATGTCTTTGGAAAAAAGAGAGAATAGATCCCGATGAAGTCGTTCTTAGATGTCGCCATGGCAGCCGCACGATTAGCCGGAGAAGTCCTCCTTCGAGGGACGTCCCAAATTCGAGTTAATTTCAAGGGGGAGGGAAAACACAACGTCGTTTCCAATATCGACGTCGATTCTGAAAAGGTGATTACCGATCTTATCAAAGAACATTATCCAAAGCATCAAGTCCTGGCCGAAGAAGGAGGACTTCAGCAAAAAGATTCTTCCTACAAATGGATTATCGACCCCCTGGATGGAACCACCAATTATATTCATGGATTTCCTTTTTTCGCGGTTTCTATCGCTCTGGAGTTTGAAGGGTCGGTCATTGCGGGAGTCGTTCATGACCCTGTCCGAAATGATCTTTTTTACGGTGAGAAAGGGAAAGGGGCATTCCTTAACGGAAATCCCCTCCATGTATCTGAAAATTCCGAACTTGGTCAGGCCCTCCTGGTCACCGGATTTTCATATGATTTTCGGGAAAGTCCAGATAATAACTTTGACCATTTCTATCATTTTAGCCGTTCGGCCCAGGCCGTCAGAAGAACAGGGTCTGCCGCTTTAGACCTCTGCTACGTTGCCGCCGGTCATTTTGACGGTTTCTGGGAAATGAAACTCTCCCCCTGGGATGTTGCCGCAGGAAGTTTATTCGTTGAAGAGTCCGGGGGAAAACTCACCGGATTTAATGGGGAACCTTATTCTATTTATTCAAAAAATATTTTAGCAACAAACGGACGTATTCATGCCTCAATGGTTCAGATGCTCCAGACGATCCAAACGAAAAAACAACCCTTACCTTAGGCTTCATAGTTTAAAATTCCCTTCTTTCACCCCCCTCTTTGTAATAAAGACACCATAACCTGCGGGTCCTCTTCAAGCCGGGGTTTGCAACGGCCGTCCAGAAAGTGGCGATACTGCCGCGGTAGCCAGAAGGAGTCTCTGGTTTGTTCCCCCACAACTTAGGTGGAACCCTTTTAAAAAATGTCGAAATAAAAAATAAATATTAGTGTCTAAAAACCTGTATCTTTTGAGGATAGCACCTACGAATCCTCAAGGAAGAAGATCCTGGGAATATAAGGATTTCGGAAAGAAAGGGTGCATAACGTCCGCATTCAGCCGCGCCGTTTGCGCGTCGGCTGCAAAGCGTGGTTAGGCCTAGTGAAGTCGTCGGGTCAGGGAAGATCAATTGTGTCTCCCAAACCAGCGCATATGTATCTTTCTCCGAACGCTTCGCTTAGTGCCAGGAATGCGGGCTCGCCGGTGCAGTGTCCGGGCGCAATCTGATCCACGCGCCATTGCTCGCGTAGAGCATTTGCGATGCGTCGAATTTCTGGCTCCTTTGTCAAAACTAGATGAAGGCCTCCGAAAATACAGTAGAGGTGGTCGTAGACCGCACGCGACGCTGCGAGAATATTCTCGATTCCTGGATGAGAGCAGCCCGCCACTAGAACCAATCCGCGAGGTGTCCGCAGTGCCAGAGACAGCTCACGCATCTCGCGAGTGCCCGGCATGTCCGAAACCACCGCGACTAGCCAGACATCTTGGGCGATCTCAGTCGTCTCCTTGACCCAGACGAATTTGGCCTCCGGCCATGGTGTCCCGTGGCGAATAGTTTCCGGCGGCTGACCATCGTAGTACTGCATATATGCCGGAAGCGAATGGCAGCGCGGATAGAAGATGCCGGGAAGACTGGAACCGAAAACTCCGTACGTCTCGTCGGGCGTATACACCGTTATGCCGGGATTTAGCTTAAACAGGTGGTTCAGCCCGCTTGTGTGGTCGCCATGTCGATGAGAGATTGCCGCAAAGTCAAGTTTCCGCAGATCGACGCCAAGTGCCTCAGTGTTTTGAGCAAAGGTCCGCGCATTGTTGCCGGTATCGAACAAGATGCGCTTTCCGGCGAACTCGACCAGCGCGGCAAAACCCCAATCCTTGGTCAGGTCGGCGCGCTTTCCGAACGAGTCATGGAGGATGGTTATGCGATTGCGCGACATACCCGAGGCCTAACGTCTGAATTAAGCCGCGCCGCGAAGCGGCGTCGGCTTGAATGAATTGTTAGGCGGCGTACCTTTATGCCGCCGAGAACGCCTTTCTTACGATCTCAATTCCTCAACCGGGGACAGCGTATGGGCATCGCGGGACAAGAGCCAGCGGCCGTCGGGCTGTTTGCGGTATACCGTGATCCGATGACCGGCGAGCTGCGTCGCTTCCCCGCCTGCGCGCGGGGTCACCGACAACGCGTCCCGGCTCCGAGTGTACGCGACTTCGCCGATGACTACGACCTCTTCCAACTCGCTGCTGCAACGGATCCGAGCCTGTTGGTGCGCGGCCGAGAAGTTGGCGGAGAATCCATCCCGGCCGAACGGCGCTTGGCCCGGATTGAGGAACACGACATCGTCCGCCATCAACGTGAGCAAGCGAACCAGATCGCCGGCATTGACGGCATTGATCCAGGTCGAATGAACCTCGCGGATTTCTCGTTCATCAGGTCCCATCTGCTACCTCCGCCGCCGGTTGTTAAGCCGCCTAACTATGGTTAGATTGATCCGCATAATCTGCGAAACATCGGTTCCCGATCCATATAATATACGGGCGATTCGGATAATACAACTCTCATAACCTCCTAAGTCTCGGCTACTTGCATCAATTAGACCTTGTTATGATGGCGTCATATGCGGATCAGCATAAGATCTTCCGCTTTCCACTTGAAATCTACAACGAATAAGAATGTTCCCAATTACTCGACTTCAGGAAGCAGCTCTCGGCGGAGTGTCCACCTTTGATTTATCGAAAATGGAGACCATAAAATTTGATGATTACCGAGAAAATACTTCATAACGAGCCCGTAGAAGAAGTACTTGGAGCATCCATACAATCGATTTAGGGAGGGTGTCTGAGAGAACCCTTCCCAGGTATCCGATCGTTCAATATAGGGCATTCTACGCAGTCTCGTGTTTCAAGTTTCTCCAAAAGTTTTCGCGGGGAGGCATTTCTACAGTCTCAACGATTAGGGTGAGCCGCCACAAAATAATGCCCCTCAAATGCGACGGCTTTATGCGATCGGCTCGCCTTTCTCAGAACTCATAACCCATCTGAACCCAGTAATGCCAATCTGCTACCGCCTCCTTCGTCCGTTCTTCCGTCTCGCTGATCGGCTTCAGCTGCGCTAACGGCACGGCCAGACCCTCCTTCTCCCAGCGGATCGTGACAAATATCTCGTGTTCACATTCATCCTCACCGCACGTCCCGATGACCTCGACCTCATCTTTCACGCGGAGAGGAGAAATAGCTCGCTTGGTAGTGCAAATCGCCGTGAACGGAAACTGGAGCTGGTCTTCCAGATAGTAGTACCACCCCATCGCCCTTTCTTGTGCGCCATAGGCATCGACGACGATCTCCATCATGATGCGCTCCTCGCGCTCTGGGTCGCGCTTCGGTTTCTTGGCCATGAAAGACCTCTACTGCAATGAAACAGCAAGCCCAACAATTAAGTATCTGGTATCTGGATATTAATGAATAACCATAAACTTTGCAAATCTATAATCGAAGATAGAAAACCATGGAAATGCTGATGCCAGCGGAAATCGTTGAACGCTTTAATGTCATTCTTGACAAAATGGATAACCTTTTTTGTTGAATGCCGGTAGAAATAGTGTATCGTGGTATAGATGTTACGGCTGTTTCAGGAAGTACCTTTCTATTTTTTGGAGGAACAATCCTATTCTGATTTTTACAAAAACTATTGTTATCAGAAAACCTCTTCCTATAAGTCGGAAATTTTTTAATCCACTCAAGGCAAATTTTTCCAATTTCCTTTTGTTGTATATGACTTTATATCAAACAGGCTGTCTTTTAAGTTTGAATTTATTTTTAAAAACGAAATATCATATTTTGTTTTATGCATGTTTTGATTATTTACCATTTCCGAACTGAGCCATACCTTATAGTCGTCTATTGTTTGCCAATCTATGTACTGAGTTTTAAAAAGATTCCCTTTTTGATCATAGTGCTCGATTTTCGTCGTCGTAAAATCTTGCTCCTTTATCCAACGAATCTGTTTACTATAGGGCCCTTTTTTAAATATTGTCTCCACAAGGTAACATTTTTCTCTACCGCCACTCCTGCAATCTTCTTGTCTCAAGAAATGGTGTTCTCCTTCTCCAAGTTTCTGGTCTGATAAATCTTCAATAGTAAAATCCGAACCTAAAAAGTTCCCATCCTTAGCATGTGTGATTTCAAGCTCCTTTTTCCTTAAAGACGGAAGAATCCAAGAAATTTCATCCTCTGGATTGACCACAAAAGCGGTCATCATTAAAACAGTCCATCTAAACTCTGCACTTCCAGCGTCATCAACTAAGATAAGAGTTTTTGATTGGATGTCATCTTTTTCATCAAACTGTTTCCAATATCGTTTGGTAACAATACTCTTTTCATCTTTTTCTTTGAAAATGAGACGAAATGTAACCGTAGTAGACTCATCTCTGGGTCTTTTAATTTTTAATGTTTTTTTCATGATTTCATATCCATCAAGGGCCACATATGGAGCAACGACTGTATAAATTTCTCTTTCCTCTCCGGAAGACGATGGGTTCGCAATTAAGGCCTCCTGTGAAGGAAATATCTTATTTTGAAACAAATGATCAGTATCCCCGGTTTTTTTTATTCCTTTCAAAAGATGTTTTTTTGGACTGGCAGATTTTTGTTGCAGGGGAGATTTTTCATCAATTTCGATTTTTTTCCCTTGTTTGGCAATGTCAGGTTTAATGCGTTCTTGAAGATCTGGTAAGAGAGGATTTTTTAATGGCTGATCCGGTTTTTCTAAGGTGGAGATAACTTGATTATTTGAATGATTAAGATAAAGATATGATGTTAAAACAACAAGAAAACAAACAAATAAACCAAAAATCAGAATCTTAATTTTTGAATTCATAAAGACAGATTCTCTTTATTACTTGAAAATGAATCTAGAATTTATTCTAAGGGAGGAAAAAAGTCAAATTTATGCCTATTGTTTGTGAGAAATAAATCCCGCTATACGAAATAAATCATTTAATCCCATTTGAAGTGTTCAATATTTTTGAGGGCTGCAAAGGTGTTAATTACAGAAACAACGGATTGCTGATAAGGATCTTTTTTTTCAAATCAATTGCGTAAAGGGGATTGATTTAATTTAGTTCAATTCCATTATTTTAAGAGAACTTTTTCACGAACTCGGACAATCTGTTTAGACAGAATTCTTCCAGGATAAAGGACCAGGGTATTTCCTGTTTCAGACGCGTCGGGGACATGAAGACCCAGAATCCGGCCGCTCTGATAAGCCGCTTTTGCCAATCTCTGGGGAATATCGTAAGCCGCTGGTTTTTCCCGGGTTTGAACCAAATCCTCCCGCTGAAGTTTTAAAACCTTTAGGTTATCAGTATCTGTTAGGTCGAGGAGCCCGTCTACCTCTATATCAAAGCTGACGAGAACAAATGAGAGACGGCGGGAGGAAAGGAGACCCCGTTTTTCAAAAGTCGCTCTGCACACCTCTTCCCGGTCGCCAAAGTAAAGGGCGCCAAATTCGTTAAAAATATTATAGCGGTTTTTGAATAGATAGGAGGGGCCATCCTCAAGGATGTAGTCTGCTGCCTGTTCCGGAACAGTGCGGTAGTAAACTCCGGTGAGAGAGCGAAGAGAAATATTTTTCAATTGGGAATAAAACCGCTGGTCCGGCTCAGGGGTCACAACGGCATTCCGGATGCAGCATTCCCCAGTTCCTGGCGGACCAGATCAAAACCGTGAGGATCCAAGATAAGACGTATTGGAATTGAGCCTCCCAACGCCCGGTTGGATTCGTGGAACCATTCTGCGATCGCTTCGGGTTTCAGGGACTTTTTGGCAAGGTCGATCAGCTCCTCCAATTTAATCAAAGGGTAATGTTGACCTGGAGGGCCATCTTCAAGCCAGCGGTATACGGTTCGGATGCCGGTATTCAACAAAAGGGAAAGCTCTTCATCCGAAGGATTTAACAGGTGACGGATTTCAACCAAAGGGTTATCGGACTTTTTTACACGCGTGAGTCTTTGCCTCGCGGCTGTAGACATAATCATCTCCTTCAATTAATATCTTTATTCTATTGGATGACAGTTATATTGTCAACTTAAAACGTTTATAACGCTGTCATAAAATTAAAGAAATGTCAGTTCACTTGAATAGGCGTTTAACCGTTTGATTAAGGTCACAGAGAATTATGAGGAAGGATCATTGCAGTTTAGGAAAAAGGCACTGGAATAAACGTCCCGATAAAAATAAATAACGACGCCCACCCTATAAAGATTCGGGTCTTATTTAACCGAATTTCCTGATCTGCAAGAGGGGGGTGCCGCAGGCCGATAAAAGCTCCCAAAAGCCCCCAAATCCACCAACCCGGCCACCCCAAAAATCCGATCACTATTAAAAGTATGACCGTCAAAATTGATATCAGCCGATGTCTTCTTCCGGCTAACGCGTAAATCAGATGTCCTCCGTCCAACTGCCCAATGGGAAGAAGGTTGAGGCTGGTGACAAATAGCCCCAGCCATCCGGCAAAAGCAATCGGATGGAAATCGATACCATAACCCTGGGGAAGAGACCCAATCAGCTGATTGACAAAAAAATAAAAAATGGGAGAACTCCCTATAGAAAGGTCGTGCGGTTCCGGAGGTCTGTTGATCACCTCCGAAAGAGGAATGCCGACCGCGAGCGCCGCGCAGGACAATACAAACCCGGCAATGGGGCCGGCTACGGCGATATCAAACAAGGCGTTTTTATATAAAATCGGAGAACGCATGCGAATAAAGGCTCCAAAGGTGCCAAGCAAAAAAAGGTACGGCGGAGCCGGTATAAAGTAAGGGAGCGACGCATCAACCCCGTAATAACGGGCGGCGAGATAATGGCCCAGCTCATGGGATAACAAAATGAGCATCAGCGTAAACGAAAACGAAATCCCCCTGGTCATGTCCCACGGATGCTGAAGAGGATTTGCTCCGACAAGAAACGCTCCCGCGAATAAGGTCGTAATGATCGTGAGGACAAAAAGAAAAAGTGGCAGTCCTATCTTTTCTTTCTTCTTTTCGGTAACAACCGCAGAGGCCGGGAGGAAACTTTTTAGACTTTTTATCATGACCCGCTCTTCCGAACCGATGAAACGTCCTCCAGCGGGAGCTCCACCCATTGCAGAGGCGTTTGCAGACTAAGGTTTTCCTCAGAAGCCCCCATGAGTATTCCTTTATAAAGGATTCCATTGGAAATGACTTCAACCGGTTGTCCTCTTAAAATCTCGATTTGATCTTTCATGATCATCGTTTTATTTTACCCTTATCTTCAGAAGATTTTCCCCGGATTAAGTATTCCGTTCGGATCAAAGGCTTTTTTAATGTTTCTTAGCAATTGAATCTCCGCCGGCCCCATTTCAAGGAACAAATAAGGCCTTTTGGTCAGCCCGATTCCATGCTCGCCGGATAAGGCCCCCCCCAGCTTGAGGGTCAGCTCAAAAACCTCTTTAACGGCCTGTTGAGCTTTTTCCCATTCATCTCTGTTTTTTGGATCGGCCATGATATTCACGTGCAGGTTGCCCTCCCCCGCATGCCCAAAGCTGACGATGATCAACCGGTATTTTTCAGACAGGCCGTCTAATCCGCAAACCATTTCAGCAATTTTACTTCGTGGAACCACGATATCTTCATTGATTTTTGCCGGTTTTAATTGATATAGGGATTGAGATAAGGCTTTTCTGGCTTTCCAGATCTTCTTTTTATCCTCCTCCGCTTCAGCAACTTCAACCCAAATGGCATGGTTTTCCCGGCAGAGCGCGGTCAGTTGTTCCGCTTCATCCATAGCGGTTCGTTTAGACCCGTCGGTTTCGATCAATAAGATCGATTTGGCCTCTTTTGGCAATCCAAACCGGCTGTGGGCTTCTACAATTTTCAAAGAAGCTTCATCCATGTATTCCAGGACAGAGGGCCTGAATTTTGAACGAATAATGTGTGAAATGCACCGGGCGGCGGCCTGAATGCTCGGGAACACCGCAAGAAGACTCTGGCGATACTCCGGAAACGGCAGAAGTTTTAAATTGGCCTGGGTCACAACCCCCAGTGTGCCCTCGGACCCGACCATTAAACGGGTCAGATCATAGGCAACGGCCCTTTTTACCGTTTTTCCCCCGGTCCGCACCATTTCCCCTGTCGGAAGAACAATTTCAAGACCCAGCACATAGTCACGTGTCCCCCCATACTTTACAGAATGGGGACCGGACGCTGCCTCGGCAATGTTCCCGCCGATCGTACAGAAATCAGAACTCGTAGGATCGGGCGGATAATAAAGCCCTTTTGCTTGAACGGTCCGATGTAATTCGCCAGTGATCACTCCCGGCTCCACAACCGCCATTAAATTGTCTTCATCAATTGTCAGGATTCGATTCATCCGTTCCAGAGAAAGAACAATTCCCCCTTTCACTGGAACCGTCCCGCCGCTAAATCCGCTTCCCATTCCCCGGGGAACAACAGGAATCTTTTCCCGGTTGGCAAAGATTAGAATTTTTGAAATTTCCTGCGCGGAAGTCGGACGTACCAACACATCCGGAATGGACTCAATCCGGGTTGCGTCAAAACCGTAACAGATCAAATCTTCTTTTTCTGAAGAAGTCCAGGGCCTGGGAAGAATTCCCTCAAGTTGTCTCAACTGTTGAACCGACAGCATAGGGACATCATAGCAAACCCATAAAACACATACAATGCCAAACAAAACAGCTTTTGCAAACACGTTATTCATTGATTTTTTTGATGTTTTACGCTACGCTGAAATCATTCGTTGTCCCTTTTAAACCACAACAGAGACCATTTAACCGATTGAAGGCTTTCCCTCTTTTTTTACTCTTTTCCCTTTTAGTGATCGTCCCATCCCTTCAGGCTCAGGAAGAACAGGACGAAACAGGCCCGTCCTCCAAAATTTTTTCTGAATTCCGGGCTCAAATTGAAAGATACAGAACCGCCGTAAACGAACCCCCTTTTCAGACCATGCTCTCCGATCCGGCTTATCTGAAATATGAGACCAGTTTAAGCTTTTTCCGAAACGGCGATGGTTATTCCGCCATCCAAACGTTAGAAAACCTCGTGGATTCCAAAAAGACTCCGGAACTTTTAAAAAAAGAAATTCACGCGACCCTGGGATATATCTTTTTAGAACAAAAACGCCCTAAAGAAGCCATGGAGGAATTTATTTTAATTGAAGATGAAACCGATTTTAAAGAAAAGGCTCGATTCGGAATCGCCTGGAGTTTTATGGAAATGGAAGAATATGTGAAAGCGATTGCTCTATTTGAAGATTTGACCGCGGAATTTCCAAACGGAGAGTACGCGTCCGAAAGCTTGTTTAGAATCGGATTTTGTTATTCTAAACTTCTCGCTTTTAAAAATGCCGCAGAAAGTTATCAAAAAGCGCTTCACGTTTATACCCGAAAGATTCAAGATCAGAAAGACCTCATAAACTCCCAGGCTTCCTCAATTCCGTTTAATTTTGAATTCATTTTCAATCAACCTGATACGAAATGGGCGCACAGCCTTCTTGATATGAAAAGAGATGTCCAGGGATTCCCGATGATGCAATGGGCATCTCTCTTTCTGAAAATGGAAGGCCGGCTAAAACAGAAGGACCCTGACTTTAAACGAATTTCGCCTGAAAACCGCCAAAACCTTTTGCAAATCAGAAATAAGATTCATCTTCTTTTCCAAAAATACATCCAGGAGCAACTGCACCAGCAAAAAAAAGTTTTGGAAAATCTTTCGGTTCAAACTTCTATCGCAATGGCCAGGAATATGGTTCTTGAAAAATCCGAGCCGGGCAAGACAAGCGAATCTCCATGAAGGTCATTTACTGTTCACTCATTTTAACCCTCTGTTCTTTAGAATTCGGTTGCGCTGATCAACCCTACACCCGAAAGGTCGAAAATGAAAAAATTCAGAGGGTGGTCTCTAAAGTCATGGAAGAGAAAGCAACCGCGCAAACCTCTCGAGTTTCACAGGATGATCTAACGAAGGAATTCGAGATTTTTCTTGGCCAACTGGATGCTCAGAGCCAACAGCAGGCTGCAGCGCTTCAGCAGCTGGGTCATTTATTCATGATCATGGAAGAAGAACAAATCCGTCAGAATCCAGGCTTGCTCTTTCAGCGGGATGCTCATCGTTTTTCGATCGGAATTTATGAAAGAATCCGTTCCCAATATCCACTGACTCCAGGAATGGACAAGGTCCTTTATCAGCTGGCGCATGGGTATTACGAGGAAAACCAAAAAGAGAAAGCCCTTGCCACTCTCCATGAGCTGGCAACCCGTTTTTCAAAAAGCGGATTTTACCCTGAAACGTCGTTTAGAATCGGAGAAATTTATTTTGACGAAGGGAAATATCCGGAAGCCTCGGAAGCTTACTTCAAAGCTCTGGAGGCCAACCCCGGCCGGCCTTTAACGGAAAAAATCTCCTATAAAATGACCTGGGCTTACTTTAAAATGGGAAACTATCAAAAAACCATCAATCAGGCCGTTAATACCTTAAATCGTTATACCTCTAAAAAAACGGACGGAACCACCCTCCTTGATATTGAATCGCTTTCAGAACCGACCTGGGACCAGGTGAAGGAGCTTCTGCACCTGGCGGTCCTTTCCTTTGATTTCTGGGGAGGCGTTTCCAAGACCCGAAATTATTTTGATTTTCATGGGCATGTCTCCTATGAAAACCTCATCTATCGTCCCCTGGGCCATCTATATTTAAACCGGGGAAAGTTTCAGGAAGCCGCCCTGGCGTTTGAAACCTTCCTATCCCTTTATCCCACTCATGAGGAAGCGCCCAATTTTCAAATGGATTTGATTGAAACCTATCGAAAAGCCGAAAAATGGGACTACGTCAAACGCGCGGGAATGGCCTTTATCGAGAATTACAAGCCGGAAGGCGCCTGGTGGAACGGAAACAACGCTTCGGCTCATGCGAAGATAAAATTGCTCAGAAAGGACCTTCTTTTTCAACAGGCACAAGCCTACCATGCCGAAGCTCAGCAAAACAAAAAAAAAGACGACTACCTTTTGGCGATAAGGAGTTACCAGGCCTTTCTGCGGGAATTCCCGGGCGAAAGAGAAGCGCCTCGCATTGAATATTTTTTAGGCGAGGCGTTTTTTGAAACGGGCCAATTCGAACAGGCCGCGGTTGAATATGAAACCGCTGCCTATCAATATCCGCTTCATACCTATAGCGAGGAGGCCGCTCTTGCCGCCTTGATTTCCCATGAAAAAATCCTGTCCAGGGAACACGAAAAGAATGACACACTCAATCTAAACTTCCTGAAATCCTGCCAATCCTTTTTAAAGGCCTTTCCCGGATCCGATAAAAAATTTAACGTGCTGGTTAAAGCAATGACGCTCTCCTTCCAAAGCGGTCGTCCGTTGGAAGGAAGAGTCTTTGCTCAGCAAGTCCTCACCGCCCCGCTCGAAAAGGCAGGGGTGAATTCCCAGGTTCAGGCCCATTATTTGACAGGGAAAAGTTATTTTGAGGAAAGAAATTATGATAAAGCCGAAATGGAATTTAAAGAAGCCATGCGTTGGACCAGCCGGGCAGATTATCATGATCCGGAAGGACCCGGGGCCAAAACATTGAAAACTTTTCTCGCCTCCATTCAATTTAAAAAAGCGGAAATCTTAAAAAACAGCCTGAAATGGGCGGAAGCGGCAGCAGCGTTTTATCACATCTATGAAGAGTTCCCTGACGGTGAAATCGCGCTGGCTTCCTTGATGAATTCAGGAAGCGCTTTTCTTGAAGTGAAGGACTATCCTTCAGCTGAGAAAGCCTTTCTGGCTGTCAGGGACCAATATCCTCAATCTTCCTTTGTTACAGAAGCAAAGACCGCCCTTGCAAACCTTTTTGAAAGGGAAAATAAATGGAAGGAAGCCGCCCAGGAATATGAATTTCTGATCAAAAATGCCCGGCTCCCTGATCAAAAAAACCGTTTGGCAGACAAACTCTACACGCTTTATTTCAGAGCAAGCGACTGGGCAGATCTTTATCAAACGCTGGAAAGGGATAATAAAACAAAATCGATCGACAATTTCAAATGGCTTTATTTTTATGCGGCTGCCGCCATGAATTTGAAGAAAGAAAAAGACGCGTTTTCAGCAATTGAGAATAACCTGACCGCATTTAACAAAAAAAACGACCACGACCCCGAAGAGGAAGAATGGGTTATGAAATCGGCTCTGTTAAAAGGAGAGATGCTGGCGATCCAATTTGGTTCTATTTTGTTAGCCGATCCTCTTCAGAAAAGTCTTCCGTTAAAAAAGGAAAAATTAAAAGAGGCGATGGAAGCATTCTCGACAGCCGCTCAATCCCGACAACTGGAAATTTCTTCTGAAGCCATTTACCATATTGGAAATCTTTTTGAACAATTTGCCGACGATTTAATTCACTCTGAAAGACCAAAGGATCTGAACGCGGAACAAAATGAAATCTATGAGCAACTTTTAAGAAATCAAATTGACCCTCTCTATCGTAAAGCGGTTGAAGTCTATCAAAAAAATGTTACCCTTAAATTTCAAGGTGATAATGATTGGATCAAAAAAAGCGCGGATCGGCTTTCCCGCCTGCAGGCCGAAGGAAAAGGATAGCGGATGAAAAAAACACTCATATTGACCGCTTTAAGCCTCCTCTTTTTTAACGGGGCTGTATTTTTACCTCGAGACGTAAAGGCGGAAGAAATAGTCCGAATAGCTGAAGCATTTCAAAGGGACTTGGCCCAACCTTCAGGGGACAAGACCGAAGAAAGAAAAACCACCCTGAGGGAATCAGAAATATTGGGAACGCTTGAAAACCCTCAGCTTTCCACCAAGCTTCCGTGGAAAAGTCCTGAAGGCTTAAACGAAAACGCGGCTCCCCTTCATCGGAGTTTTATTAAAGAAATTTTCCGGCCCGTGGCTCCCCTGGAAGACGAAACTCAAAAAATGAAACAAAACTAGGAGTCCTTATGGAAATTTTAACCTTCCTGATCGGAAGTTTTAAAGCTGGCGGCATATTTATGTATGCCATTTTAGGGGTTATGGCAATCGGAACCGCCATTATATTGGAAAGGCTCTTGTCTCTTTTTTACCGAAACCGGGGGAGTGGGAAGGCCCTCTGGCTTTCCGTAAAAGCCCTGGTGGAAAAGGACCGGATAAAAGAAGCATTGGAAATTTGCGAAAAAAAAGGGACATTCCTTTCCCGCATTTTAGCTTCCGGCCTTCAAAAAAGGATGGAATCCTCATCTGAAAAAGAGATTCAAGGCGCGATCGAAGAAATGCTCCTGGAGGTTCAGCCGGCGCTTGAGAAAAGGATTCATTATTTATATGCCCTTTCCAATGTCTCGACTTTGCTTGGGCTTTTGGGAACCGTCACCGGGCTCATTCAATCCTTTACGGCGGTTTCAATTGCAGACCCGAATCAAAAAGCAGCGCTTTTAGCCAGTGGAATTTCTCTCGCCTTAAATAACACGGCCTTTGGCTTGCTTATTGCCATTATTTTAATGCTCTCCTACTCCTTAATGCAGTCCAAAAGCGCTACCCTGGAGGATGAAATTGATGAATATTCATTAAAACTTCTCCACCTGCTAAGCGAGCGGCTTGCGAAATAAAGGAAATCTGGCTTAAAATGATTGACCGTGAAAAAAGAAAAAAAAGAAGAATGCAAACCGATGAGGCCATTCATATCGTGGCCCTCTGGAATTTGATGCTGATTCTAATTCCGTTTCTCCTCCTGTCCGCGACTTTTTCGCAAACTTCCATTTTAAATTTGATGATTCCTTCGCCCTCTCTTGCGGCTCCCGCCAATAAGGTGCCGGAAATTCCCCCGAAGGAACCGATTCGCCTGATAATTAAAACCAACAGTTTTACGTTAAGCCAGGGCCTTTCCTGGGAAAGGGTTATTCCAAATCAAACCAACCGATACGATTACGACGTCCTGGCGTCCGCTTTGCGGGAGTTAAAAGAACGAAATCCAAAAGAAGAAAATATTACTTTATCAAGCTCGTCCCGGATCCCGTATGAAGTCATCATCCAGGCCATGGACCAATGCCGCGAAGCTCAATTTTCTAATATTTCCCTGGGAGACGATCTCCCCGCCGAGAATTAACGGCATGAGGTTTTGTCATGATACGAAATAAAACCCGGCGCCATCTGGAACCCCCCCGTTTAAATCTGACGGCGATGGTGGATGTGTTTACCGTCCTCCTCGTCTTTTTATTAAAAAGCTAC
Source organism: Nitrospirota bacterium (assembly GCA_016178585.1). Classification (NCBI taxonomy): domain Bacteria; kingdom Pseudomonadati; phylum Nitrospirota; species Nitrospirota bacterium. Next base: position 29,563 of record JACOTA010000011.1, on the reverse strand, counting down.
GCGACGGAAGGTAACTTAACCGCACCGGTTCCGGTCAACCTCCCCGTTTCGACTGCCAGCACGATCTCCGAAATGACCATCGTTGTCACAGTAACCGAAAAGGCCCTTTTTCTTGAAAATTCAAAGATTGAAGATTCGACTTTTCTGTCGCCAGAAACTGCTGATATTCCAAAGTTTAACGAGGCCTTGAGTTCCTTCCTTCAAAAAATCCCCAATCCTCCCAAAGAAAAAAAAGTGACGATTTTGGGAGATAAAAAAACGCCTTATTACCTGCTGAAAAAGGTTATTTATACCTGTGCCCAAAACGGCCTCAGCGACATTTCCCTGGCTGTATTCCAAAAAGGAGGGGGAGGTTGAATTCCCGCCAAAGCGTCTCTTACTCTGCGGGGGAGCGGGAGTTTCACCTTTTTCTGATCGGGTCCTTTTTATTCTACGCCCTACTGGTTTTTATTATTTACGAAATTCCCATTGAAAATCTCCGCCCTGCCTCACCCAAATATTCCACTCCCCGGAAAATCATCATGGCCATTCCTCCGCCTCCCGCAAAACCCGTACCACTTCCCGTTCGGCCGGAAATTAAAAAGATTCTCCCTGTCCCGATTGTTCCTAAAAAAACTAAAAAACCATCCTCCCCGCCGATGATCCAACCAAAAGAAAAACCTCAGCCCCCTCCCGAATCGCCTGAAGAAATCGAAAGGAAGAGGCAGGCGCAGTTGGCTCTCCAGCAGGCGAGGGAATTAGAAAAAAACAAGGAGATCGCAAGAAATAAATTTGCCTCGGTATTTGGAAACACAACGGAAGAGGTGCTTCGAAACAAAGGGGCCAATGTCATCACTACAAATAAAGGCGCCCCCGCTCTCGTTAAGAAGGAAAATCCAGACGGCATCTCCGCAAACGATTTTCAAGGAATCGATCAAATTCTAAAAGGGATTCCGGGCGGGGAAACAGGGAAAAAGGCCACTCTCGGAGAACATCAGACCAAGCTCCTTTCCGGGGGGGGCGGTGGAAACGGAAGCGGCGGAAACGGACCGGTCGGCAGCACCAGAACCCCTGAAGACGTTGAACGGGCTTTTAATGCTTACATAGGCCGCCTAAAAGCCACTTATGACAAAATCATTCAAACCCGGCCAGATTTCAAAGGGAAGATGAAGGTTAATATCATTATTGCCGCGGACGGGCATGTGGCGAAATGCGAAATTCTTTCAAGCGGTTTAGGGGATAAGAAATTTGAAAGCGAGATCGCCCAGATCATTCAGGATCAGTTTAAGTTTTCAAAAATAATCCAGGGCGAAGAATCAGTCCTCAAAGACCTCAGTTTCAACAAAGACATGAATTCCAACCGATAAAATAATCGTTAATCTGTCATGAACTGCATGCGGGGTGAATTTTTCCTGCCTGAACCACCCCCGCCTGCGCCCCTTTTTCAAGCGAAAAGGATTCATCGAAAAGCACGGTTTCAATCGGAGTGGGATCAGCGGGTGAAAGGCCATATTTTTTGACCAGCCTTTGATGCGCTTTTGGGGCCATAATGTGATAGGTCACTTTAGCTTCAAGGTTTAATTTTTCCCCTCCGGAAGGGACAGGATAAGAAAAAAAGAAATCTCTTTTTTCGAGCGGGTTTAAGCGGTTGTCATAATATTCAAAAATAACCGGCTTCCAGATCAGCCAGCGGCCGATGGTTTTTGATGTGTGCTGGATAACTTTTCCTGCTGAATTCATAACGTTAAATTCTATTGTAAAATAGCGGTCAGGATCACCGGTTGGGAGCTTATGTCCTGCCCCGCCATTATTTAAAGTTAAAATGTAAAGGGCTGTCTCCCCCGGCCGGTATTCGGCCTGAGACGCCTTAAGGTCAACCTGAAGCGCCCGGTGAAGCATTGCTGGCTGGTGGCCGCCCCACCATAAATGCCGACGGACCTCTCTCACAGGCCCCCCGGTCACTAAAGGCCTTTCGATTTTTGGCATGTGACAGTCCTGACAGATCATTCCTTTTTTAGCATATGGACCGTCCTCCCATTCGACCTGCGTATTACACGGATTCCCCCGGTAAAACATAAATTTTTCTTTCGGGACATGATGACAATTAAGGCAGATCTGGGCGGTCCGGAATTTAGGATCAACCTCCGTTGGATGAGGCGCCTGCATGTCTTTAAAGGGACCATAAACCACGCCGTTCCGCACATGGCAGGCGGCGCATGAAATTCCCTCCTCCTGAAAAGCAGGATCAAAGTTGGAATTTTTAACTTTAACCGGTTTTTCAATATCTTCGTTTTGGAATCCGCGGATCAGAAATTCCTGTTGGTTTTCCACCGGGGTATGGCAATTCAGGCAAATCCAGATCTGTTTGTCTTTTTTCCAGTACGCCTGAAAGAAGGGATCTTTCCAGGCATTTCCATGGATAGACGCCTGCCACTCCTGATAGATTTCAGTATGGCAGGTCCCGCAATCGCTCGCTTTTATCCCGGAAATACCGGCCGGAACGACTTGATGCGGAATGGGTTTATCAAACGGAGCAGAAATTTTAAAAATGATCGGTGAATAGACCCATTTAAAATAACTCCAGGTCAGCAGTCCGATTGAAAGCAATCCGGCAAGGGCCCATGTCAGCTTTTTACTCATCTATTATACTCAGGGGCCTGTGCCATAAAGCTTGCTCTCGGCACGTTTCCGCAGTACCGATAACTCTTTTTCGGCAGATGCCCCCGAACCCCTCTCTCGCACAGGCAAAGCCTGTTCCTCGCTCTATTTTATTACGGCCCTGTCGTTTTCAAAACCTGGATCAATTGCCGCAATACAGCCAGGTTTTCCGCATCTTGTTTTAAGGCCTCCTCTTTGGGAGTTTCCAAAACCATGGGAGTGGATTCAAACCGGCGGTCGTTCATTAAAAATCGAAAAGCCTCTAATCCAATAAAGCCTTTACCGATATGTTCATGCCGGTCAACCCGTGAAAGAAACTCTTTCTTCGAATCATTCAGATGAAAAGCTTGAATTAAACCGGTCCCAACGACGCGGTCAAAGGTCTCAAAGGTCCGGTCATATCCCTCCCGCGTCCGAATGTCATAGCCGGCGGCAAAAATATGACAGGTGTCGACACATACCCCAACCCGGGCCGGGGATTTCAGCTGATCGATAATGTGACGCAGATGCTCAAACTTGTACCCGACATTGGTTCCCTGGCCTGCGGTCGTTTCCATCAATACTTTGACGCGAAATCCGGAGGACTTTTCAAAAACCTGGTTTAAACTGTCGGCAACCAGACGGCACCCTTCTTCTTCGCCCACTCCCAGATGGGCACCGGGGTGAAAGACCAGATAGGGGAGATCGAGCATTTCGCAACGCTCCATTTCATCCAAAAACGCATCCATTGATTTCTTCCGGTCGGGTTCTTTAGGGCTTCCCAAATTAATTAAATAAGAATCATGGACAAGAATGGTAAAGCGCCCCCATTGTTCGCGATATTCTTTAAATTGGCTGATTTCTTTTTCGTGGAGCGGCCTGGATTTCCATTGATTGGAGTTTTTGCTGAAAATCTGCAGAGCTTCGCATTGCACCTGCTGTCCCCGTTCAATGGCCAGATGAAGGCCTCCGCTGATTGACATGTGAGCGCCCAATAGCATAGAGTATACCTTTACAAAAAGAAGGTTAATTCAGCAAAAATTATTATGAGGAGAAATCAACAGCGAGTCAAGGTTGATTTTTGGGTCCGCGGTTTAAGGGGGTTTTTTGAGGTTATTTGTAAGATGGCTCATCATATCCGTCGGCATTCTTTTTGCGGGTTATCTGGTCCGCGGCATTTATATTGAAAACCTGTCCACGGCACTGGTCGCCGCCGGAGTTTTAGGCATCATCAATGTTTTTATTCGCCCTGTTATTATTTTCCTGACGCTTCCTTTGAATATTTTAACCCTGGGACTTTTTACTTTTTTCATAAACGGTTTTATTTTTTACTTCATCGGAAACGTGGTTAAAGGAATGGCTATCGCCGACTATTGGTCGGCTTTCATGGGCGCATTGATTGTTTCTATTGTCAATGCCCTTGCACATTTCTTAATTTGGTCTTCAGCTCCTGAAGATCGGCTTTACAAACCCAAAAAATGATCTAAACCTGGATTGCGCCGCAAGAGGGGTTGAAATTACCGCAGAACAACACGACCTCAACCGTTTAAAAATTAACCGGGATAACCCTGGCTCCGAAATTTTTTCCCAACCCAAAAGCCGGAAAAAATCAGCGATTCTCTCGGGAATCGTCCTTCTCATTTTGCTGGTGATTGGCGCTTTTTTTCTTTTCAAGGAGCCGGTTCAACAAGTTCAAGTCGCTACGGTCGTTTCAATGGCTTCGTTCCAGGCCTCTTCGGTCTTAAACGCCAGCGGATATGTCATTGCCATACGAAAAGCGGCCATCGCCTCCAAAGGAACAGGCCGTTTAATCTCTTTAAAAGTTAAAGAAGGCGATCGGGTTAAGAAGGGAGAAGTCCTGGCCCAACTGGAAAATGCGGACGTCATGGCCGAACTTTCCAAAGCACGTGCCAGTTTAGGGGTGGCTCAATCCGCTCGTAAACAGGCAGAAGCGGAAATAAATGATGCTTCTCTTTCGTTCCAAAGGGGAAAAAGCCTCCTTCAGGGGGGGCTCATTTCAAAATCGGAATTCGATGGTTTTGAGGCCCGATACCTTCGGGCTCAGGCATCCCTTAATTCCGCAGAAGCTGGAATTCGAATGGCGGAGGCCGTTATTCGTTCCGGTGAAATCGACGTTGAAAATACTTTTATCCGCGCCCCTTTTGATGGAACGGTCCTGGCAAAAAATGCTGAGGTCGGTGAGGTGGTGGCGCCTTTTGCTTCTTCGGTTTCGGCGAAATCCGCCGTCCTGACGATAGCCGACCTCTCTTCACTTGAGGTCGATGCGGATGTCTCAGAATCCAACATTGAAAAGGTCTTCCCCGGACAGCTTTGTGAAATTGTCCTGGACGCCTATCCCTCGCTCCAGTATAAAGGAAAAGTCAAGACAATCGTTCCGACCGCGGATAGAGCCAAAGCAACCGTTTTAACAAAAATCGCAATTTTAAATCAAGACGACAAGATTCTTCCGGAAATGAGCGCGAAAGTTTCGTTTTTGACCCCTGTTAAAAGCAGCGGATCCGACAGGCAGGTCATTGCGGTCGAACCGGCGGCCCTGGTCACGAAAAATGACCGAAAAGTGGTCTTTTTAATCCGAAATAAAAAAGTCATTGAAACACCGGTTGAGACGGGCTCTCCGGTAGGAGGACGGGTTGAAATAACCAGGGGGCTTCAACCCGGGGATCTCGTGGTGGTTAATCCTTCCGGAAAATTGTCGTCCGGCTCAAAAATCATGATCCAATCAAAGGAATAGAAAAACAATGAACAACGAAACGCCTCTTATTGAGATTCAAAATGTTTTTAAGAGTTACCACCGGAATAGCATTGAGATTCCTGTCCTTCAAGATATTTCTTTTACGGTTCCAAAAGGGGAGTTTTTGGCCCTCATGGGTCCTTCAGGTTCGGGGAAAACGACTTTGCTCAACCTGATCGCGGGAATTGATTACCCGACGAAAGGATACATTCGGGTGGCCGGTACCGAAATTAATCGGCTTGGAGAATCTGACCTGGCCCGATGGCGAGCCAGACACATCGGATTTGTTTTCCAATTCTATAACCTGATCCCCGTTTTAACGGCCCTGGAAAACGTCGAATTGCCGCTTTTTCTGACCCCTTTATCCAAAAAAGAGCGGAGGGAGCATGCCGAAGCTGTTTTACAAATTGTCGGGCTGGCTGACCGGATGCATCATACGCCCAAACAGCTTTCCGGAGGACAGGAACAGAGGGTGGCGATTGCGCGGGCCGTTGTGACCGATCCCACCCTTTTAGTTGCCGACGAACCTACGGGGGACCTGGACAAGGTTTCAGCCGAGGAAATTCTCAATCTCCTCTCCCGGTTAAATAAAGAATTTTCAAAAACCATCCTGATGGTGACACACGATCCCCGTGCGGCGGAACATGCGCATCAGATCCGACGGTTGGACAAGGGAGAGCTTGTTTAATGCCGAATGGGCGTTAAAGAGGGTTTTAGATGGCGTTATTTAGACTTATTTTAAAGAACACCTTCCGGCAAAAGCTCAGGGCGTTTTTAACCATCGCCGGAATTGCCATCGCTATTCTCGGCTTTAGTTTTCTCCGAACCGTCATTTCAGGCTGGTATGGAGGCGTCGAGGCCTCTTCCCAGAACCGACTGATAACCCGGAACGCCATTTCCCTTGCGTTTCCGCTTCCCCTTGCCTATAAAGGTGTTCTTCAGGGGATTCCAGGCGTCACCGGTGTTTCTTACGGCGACTGGTTTGGCGGCGTCTACATTGACGAAAAAAACTTCTTTCCCCAATTTGCGATAGACGCCCCAACCTATTTTGATCTCTATCCGGAATTCAAAGTCCCGCCCGAACAGATGCAGGCCTTTTTGCGTGAACGGAACGCGGCAATCGTAGGGGTTAAACTGGCAACCCGTTACGGATGGAAAATCGGCGATACCGTCCGTTTGCGGGGGACCTTTTTTCCAAGCGACTGGGATTTTGTCATCAGAGGAATCTACAAGGGCGCCGAACCGACCACGGATGAGACGCAATTTTTCTTTCACTGGCAATATGTTGAAGAACGGGAACGGCAGAACGATTCTCCCATGGCCGGTCATGTCGGCTGGTATGTCCTTCGGGTTTCCAACCCTGAATTGGCGGGACCGGTCAGCCAGGCCATTGACCAGCGTTTTAAGAATTCCCTTGCCGCGACTTTGACCGAATCGGAAAAAGCGTTTCAGATGGGATTTGTCTCCATGACTGAATCGATTCTCATTGCCTTGAAAATTGTCTCTTTTTTAATCATCGGGGTCATTTTAGTGGTCTTAAGTAATACCATGGCGATGACCGTTCGTGAACGATTAAAGGAATTTTCCGTTTTAAAGGCCATGGGGTTCAGGCCACGCCACCTTATGACCCTCATTGCAGGGGAATCCCTTTTAATCGCCCTCCTCGGAGGAGGATTGGGAATCGCCGTGACTGCGCCAGCCGTTGCGGTGTTTGCGAAAAAACTTGAAAATTTCTTTCCGCTTCTGAGGGTTGAAACGGCAACCTATTTGGCCTGCCTGTTGACGGCAGTCGGCGTCGCCTTTGGCGCCGCCATCTTTCCGATTTGGCGGGCTATTACCTTGAAAATTGCTGACGGACTACGGAGGATCGGATAAGGAAATATGATCCCCTTGAGTTATAGTTTTAGAAACCTCTGGATCCGCCGGATGACCACCCTTTTAACAGCGGGCGGCATGGCCCTGGTGGTGTTCGTTTTTTCGGCGGTTTTAATGCTGGCTAACGGCCTGGAAAAGACCCTGGTTTCGACGGGATCCGATCAGAATGCCATTATTCTCCGGAAAGGCTCGGACTCCGAGGTCCAGAGTATGATTACCCGCGATCAGGTCAATATTCTGAAAAGCCAGCCCGAAATCTCGACCGGGCCCGACGGCAAGGCTTTGGTGACCGGAGAGGTTCTCGTTTTGATTAATCTCCCAAAAAGGGCCACCAACAGGCCTTCTAACGTTGAGCTGAGGGGAGTTTTGCCGGAATCCATTCCCCTCCGGTCCCAGGTTAAATTGATAAAAGGGAGGTTCTGGCAACCAGGCTCATCGGAAATCATCGTCGGGACTTCTGTAGCCAAACGATTTCAAGGGATTGGTCTCGGAGAAAGCATTCATGTTGCCATGAGAGACTGGACCGTTGTCGGTCTGTTTGAATCCGGCGGGGCGGCCTTTGAATCGGAAATTTGGATCGATGCGGAACAGTTGATGCAGGCTTTCAAACGGACGATTTTCTCCTCTGTCACGCTCCAGCTCAAAAATCCAAACGATTTTTCATCGCTCAAGACCCGGCTCGAAGCCGACCCCAGACTGACCGTTACGGCAGAACGGGAGAAGGAATATTACACCAAGCAGTCAAAAGTTCTGGCGATGTTTATCCGAATTCTCGGGATTTTCGTAACGGTTATCTTCAGTCTCGGCGCAACCATCGGCGCGATGATTACCATGTATGCTTCAGTCTCAAACCGGACCGTTGAAATCGGAACTTTGCGCGCGCTGGGTTTTCGACGACGACATATTCTCACCGCATTTTTAATGGAATCTCTTTTTCTTTCCCTGGTGGGAGGCGGAGCCGGGCTCTTTTTTGCTTCTTTCCTTCAAACCCTCACCGTATCGACAACAAATTTTGCCACCTTTTCTGAAATCGCTTTTTCTTTCTCCCTGTCACCCTCAATTTTTTTGGCTTCTTTCCTTTTTACCCTTATGATGGGGTTTGCGGGAGGCGTGCTCCCGGCCGTTCAGGCAGCCCGAAGGAATATTGTTCAGGCCCTCCGATCCACTTAATCCCAAATTGACTTTCATGCCACGCTGGCATATAGTACTTTTTAATTTAATTTTATACAGGACTCTCCCGTGATTTCTAAGGTCTTAAGCAGCGCAGTATTCGGCCTGGAAGCCTTTCTCGTTGAGGTGGAGGTCGATCTTTCCCAAGGTCTCCCCAATTTTTCAATTGTCGGTTTGCCCGATGCCGCCGTAAAAGAAAGTAAAGACCGCGTCCGTGCCGCGCTAAAAAATACCGGGTTTAATTTTCCCGTCAAGAAAATCACGATTAATCTGGCCCCGGCAGACCTTAAAAAAGAAGGGTCGGCTTTTGATCTGCCGATTGCCATTGGAATTCTGACCAGTGACAGCCTGATTCCTCTTCAGGTCATTAAAGATTATCTGATTGTCGGCGAGGTTTCTCTGGACGGAAATATTAAGCCCATTCGAGGCGCTTTATCCATTGCCCTTCTGGCGAGAGAGGCGAAATTCAAAGGGTTGATTCTTCCCATTGATAACGCCAGAGAAGCCGCAGTTGTTTCCGGTATTGATGTTTTCGGCGTTCACACCATTCCGGAAGTGGTAGAATTTCTTCTTGGGAATCAAAAAATAACGCCCCTTCAAATTGACCCCCTTTCCTTATTTTTAAACCAGGAGCATGAGGTTGACGACTTTATCGATGTCAAAGGTCAGGAATCTGCCAAACGGGCTTTGGAAATTTCAGCGGCCGGGTCTCATAATGTTTTAATGGTCGGGCCCCCCGGGTCAGGAAAAACGATGCTGGCCAAACGTATTCCCGGAATTCTTCCTCACCTCCATTTCGAGGAGGCGCTAGAATCCACGCGGATTCATAGCATTGCCGGGCTTATTCTTCAAAGCCAGCCCCTGTTGATTCACCGTCCTTTTCGATCGCCTCATCACACCATTTCAGATGCCGGCCTGATCGGTGGAGGACAGGTCCCAAAACCCGGCGAGGTCAGTCTGGCCCACAACGGGATCCTTTTCCTGGACGAACTCCCGGAATTTAAAAGGAATGTTCTGGAGGTTCTTCGGCAACCCCTGGAGGAGGGACAGGTCATCATCTCCCGCGCCGCTGCCTCCCTGGCCTATCCGGCGAGGTTTATGCTGATTGCCGCTATGAACCCCTGTCAATGCGGCCACCTGGGGGACCGGCTGCACCCCTGTATTTGCACCCCGATCCAGATTCAACGTTACCGAAGCCGGGTTTCAGGCCCCCTTCTTGACCGAATCGATATTCACATTGAAGTGCCCGCAGTCAGGTTTAAGGAGTTGTCAAATGACCGGGCAAAAGAAAGTTCAAAAGAAATCCGGAGCCGGGTTTTCGCCGCGAGAGAACTTCAAAAAGAACGTTACCAAAAAGAGGGATTTTTCTGCAATTCCCAGCTGAAACCCAGGCATTTTAAGAAATATTGCGAGCTGGACGCGGCTTCCCGGCAACTGATCGAAACAGCCATGGAAAAACTGGGATTGTCCGCCAGGGCTTATAACCGGATTTTAAAAGTCTCCCGCACCATCGCCGACCTGGATAAACAAGAAAAGATTCAAACTCACCACGTTTCCGAAGCCATTGGTTACCGGAACCTCGACCGCCGTAACCGACTGTAAAATCCGCAAAACACGAGCGTTGAGACGAGTAGAAAAAGTACATTATCAAGAAACGCATGCCGTACCACTCAAGGTGACCTATCCTCAATTGACCTAGAAAGGATCGGAAGCCTTAGTCTGCAAAAAATCACTGATCCCATGTTCCGAAGCTTTCACCTACCAGTCCTTAAAAATTGAAAATCAGCAAATTAAGGATTACTAAAATAATCCAGTACAATAACGGGCAGGATTTTTTAAAAATAGATATCTGTAGGTAGGAGGAAGAAACTATTCGCTCTACTGACTACATTGAATGTTTTGAGAAATAGACCTCTTGGTAATCGGATTACGTAATTGATTTATGAGGATGCAAATTAAATTAGTAGTGTAAGTTTATATCTGTTTCAATTTTATTGTCTTTTATTCGCTCCGTTACTTTATAGCCTGATTCTACATAGCCACCCCCTCCTTCTAATGTGTTTCCATCTTTAAATGTAACTTTGAGTTTGTAACTGGACTCCCCTGAAGCATAGACTTTTATGTGCTTTGCCCGCATCAGAAGCTACCTATCCACAGCTCGTAAAAACGGCTGGAACCTCTTGCAATCCATTTCCCAGTCCCTGACAGGTCAACCGTACTTGCCTGAAATGCTTTTTCCTCCCTGACACTCCTGAGTAGTTACAATGATTTTTTCATATTATTGCTTTCTAAAACCCACTTGGATATGGTTGAAGCACCATTCTTGGGAGAAGATGTTCTCTATTTCCAATTGTACTCGGCACCTAAATTATTGCCGATATCTTGAGACTTTCAGCTTTGTTGTAATTTACGACCAATGGGAAAAACAGGTTTCAACTGCGAGCTGCTTTTGCTCTTTTGGTAGGATGCTTTTTTAGAACTACTGCGTGTTGCGCAACATTAATAAGAGAGCTAAGAGCCTCGTTTACTGCCTGCTCTGTTGGAAAAACCGAGGCTACTTCTGGTTTAAGTAACACAAGATTAGTTCCAGATCGATATGCCTTCAAATATTTTCCTCGAATACCCTTCCCAAGATCTTTTCGCAAGTACTCTGTGCGAAGTTCTTCGCCTTTAACCTTCTTCATAAATTTTCCTTTCATTCCGGGTCAATTGTTGCGGCTTCATGGAACGATATATCGTGTTTCCTTTCGTTCGTCGTAGCCTTTTTTTCATCCCACTCAAATTCCATCTATTAAACACACGATCGAATAATATCATGATCACCGTAATTGGAGTCTCCGCCTGCTTTAAAATGCCTCTGCGACAGAGCTCAACGATGTTTAATATTTTACTCTTTTCTCTTGGAATTGTATAGGAAAGAGTAGCTCTACCCATAAAACTTCGAGCGTTGAATTCCATTTATAATCGTGTATTGGACCGGACAGCCCAAGCTTGTGGATTTCAGGAAGGACTCGATTTTCTTATTCTTTTCATTGCCAAAAAAGCCGTCGGAGAATTACATCCAAAAGTGGTCCTATGGGTTTTGCAATAAAATCACTTAATTCATTTAGCCGACTAATTCAAAAAGACCTTCAATGATTTTTGATAGTTCAGTTTCTTGAATATGACCTATTTTCTTTTCAATTCTTTCAATTGAAAGGGTCCGGATCTGGTTGATTTTCACCCAGGAGGATTTGGGAAGGGCTGAGTCGTTTAATTGAAAAGAAAAGGGAAACCCTATTTTTTGAGGTTTGCTGGTTAACGCCAGGGCTATGACAGTCCCGGATCGATCATTTAGAACATTATGGCTGATAATTAATATAGGCCGTTTACCGGATTGCTCATGCCCTCGAGTAGGATTGAGATCGGCCCAATAGATATCGCCTCTTAATATTCTGGCCATGTTTCATTCTCCGCAACCAGGCCTTCCTCTGCAATAGTTTGTTCTTCCTCAATATCAAACTTCTTGGCCTCTTCAATCATTCGGGTTTTGTGCCATCTTTCCAACCTGAATTGAATGGCTTCTTGTATGGCTTTGCTGCGGTTTGGGTATTTCTTCTCTTTTACCAATCGATCAACTTCTTCAAGAATTTCTTCATCTAGTGTTATTGCAACTTTTGTGGTCGGCATAAGGCATCTCCATTGGTATTCTACTTTATCATACTTTTATTTATATATCAAATGGTCTTAAAACAAAATCCTGTTCAGATATCTGAGAAATCGCATTTGGAAGGTGGGATCAATTTAATTTTGACTCAGCACTCGATTCCTAGAAGAACTAAAACCAGTTGACTCTTTGAAAAATTATGATCATACATATAGTCATGAAAAGGTCAAATAATAAAAAAGAAATCACGGCTAATATCGCCACTTTAAAAGCTCGATTTTCTGAATTTCTTAGAGTCGTAAAAAACGGGAAAGAAGTTACGGTCTTGGATCACAAACTACCGATAGCTAAAATTATTCCTTTTGAGGCCGACTCAACCTTGAAGTCCATTCTCCCCCAAAAGAGTTTTTCCGAATTAGCAAAAATAACAATAAATCCTCTGAAGATAAAACCAAAATTTGATTCATTAAGCCTCTTGCTGGAAGAACGTGGATCCCGGTAATGTTGGCATACATTGATTCATCGATAAAGAGTTTTCCAAAATCTCCTATGGTATTTCGAGCGGGCTTCTACGAGTGGAATGCCTCAGAACAGCAGACCGATTCCGAATTAAAAACGACCTCCCTGTTGTATATTCGGAACTGAGCTTCAGGTTTGGAGTTTCGAAATGAGGGAGGCGACGGGGACGAAATGCCGCATCATCTGCATATCGACCGGAGAAAAGCCCATGGCAAGCCCTGCCAGTTGCGGAAGGTGAAGAACCGGCATCTCAAAAGGCTTCCCGATATGCTTTTCAACCCTTTCCTGCTGAAGATCGAGATTCATATGGCAAAGCGGACAGGGCGTAACCATCACATCGGCGCGGGCTGTTTTTGCTTCTTCCAGCCGTTTTCCGGACATGGCTAATCCGATATCGGGATTTTCCAAAATGACCGGAAATCCGCAGCATTTATTCCGCCCTTCATAATCGACGGCTTCACCGCCAAGGGCTTCAATAACGGTCTCCAGGGAGGTCGGTTGATTGGGATCATCATATCCCAGGGCGCTCGAGGGTCTTAAAATATAACAACCGTAAAACGGCGCGATTTTAAGATTTCGAAGCGGGTGGGTGACATAGGTTTTCAGCCGGTCCACGCCAATATCATCCAGAAGAATCCAAAGGAAATGCTTAACCTTCACCGTTCCCTTGTAATGGAGGCCTTCTTTTTCAAGATAAACGTTGATCCGTTTTAAAAGCTCAGAGTCTTCCTTGAGCTGTTTGTTGATTTGGGCCATGACCCCCTGACAGGTACCGCAAATGGTCATGAGGTCTAAACCTTCCGCTTCCGCAAGCGCAAAGGTTCTGGCGTTAAGCGCGATCGCCAGTTCAGGGTCCGCTTCAGTAATCACACCGGCGCCGCAACAAGCCGCGGATTTAAGTTCCACCAGTTCCATCTCCAATTTTTGAGTGACGAGACGGGTCGAAACATAAAGTTCAGGAGTAGCTCCTTTTGCGGCGCATCCCGTATAAAAAGCATATTTCATGGTCAAAATCCTCGAACCTTAAAGATTTTTCGAATGGAACGGATTCCCTTAATGGGCCAATGCCAAATAAAAGGGAGCTTTCCCCGGACCCACATTTTCAAAGCCAGAGGAAAAACCTGGAGAAGTTTCTCCGGAGACTTCCAGAGCATTTTTAAGGGTTGCAGCCCTTCATTGAGTCTGCCCTCTTTTTTCACAATATTGACAAAAGCTGTAATATGTCGTCCGGCCGGCGAGTCTCCCAGACCGGCTTTCAACGCTTCTCTTCTCAACCGGATAATGGCCTCCATCGGTTTTACATCTTTAGGACAGACCTCGACGCAAAAATTACACCTGACGCAATCCCAGATTCCGTTGGGTTCGACAAGCGCTCTCAGTCGTTTTTTCTTTTCCTGTCCCGCCTCCCTGGGGTCTGCAACAAACCGGTAAGCTTTCGCAAGAGCCGCGGGTCCCATAAACCCTGAGGAAACCTCAAGACTGTTGCAGGCCGAGGCGCAGGCTCCGCACATGATACAGGCGTCCACATTATGAAATTCATTGAAGGCCTCTTTCGGAAAACCCGCTTGATCAGCCGGGGTTTCTTTAAGGATTTCGGAATGAAGCCAGGGAGAAACTTCCCCCAATTTTCCCCAAAAGGGGGCCTGGTCAACGACCAGGTCTTTAATCACCGGGGCATTGGAAAGAGGTTCAATTTTCAGGGCTTCAAACCGTTCGTATTCTTCTCTCACGGAAGTTTGACAGGCAAGCTTTTCACTTCCGTTGATCCGCATCGTACAGGAACCGCAAATGGCGCTCCGGCATGAATAACGAAGAGCAAGACCCCCTTCTTCCTCTTCTTTTAACTGAATCAGCGTTTCCAGGACCGTTAAGTCGGATCGAATATCCAAATAATAATCTTTTAATTGAGGCTCCCGGTCCCATTCCGGATGATATCTTTTAATCTTTAAATGAATGCGCATTAATAAGACCTCTCTTTGGGAGGGTATTTGGATATGGTCACCGGCGTATATTCAAGACGAGGCGTGTCCTCATGATAGTAAGCCAGAGTGTGCTTGAGCCATTGCTCATCGTTTCGTGTCGGAAAATCAGACCGATAATGAGCCCCCCGTGATTCTTCCCTCGCCCAGGCGCTTTTGACAATCACCTCAGCAAGATCGAGAATCGAACCCAGTTCAAGAGCGGCAATAAATTCAGTATTAAACACCTTTCCCTTATCTTGAATGCAGATATCCTGATATCGGAGTTTCAGATGCTGAATCTCTTTTTCAGCCTCCGCCAGTTTTCCGCGAAATCGAAAAACCCCGGCATGACTCCCCATGAGATTCCCCAGGTCAGACTTGATCGGCCAAATCTTCTCCCCGTCTTTTTTACTCTTCAGCTTCGACAATCTTTGTTTTTCCCGCTCATAAAACTGGACGGAGGGGGGAGGCGGTGTTGATTTTTTAATATAATCCGAAGCGCGCAGGCCGCTTTGCCTGCCGAAAATCAGGGTGTCCAATAACGAATTTCCACCCAGGCGGTTTGCCCCATGAACGCTGACACAGGCACACTCTCCGGCCGCGTAAAGTCCTTCAATTTCCGTTTCACCCCAGACATTGGTTTTAATTCCTCCCATCGAGTAATGGGCGCCGGGACGCACAGGGATCGGCGCTTCAATAGGGTCGACCCCTGCGAAATTGATGGAGAGACTTCGGATCTGGGGTAACCGCTCTAAAATCTTTTCTCTCCCTAAATGGCGCAGATCGAGAAAAACGCACCCTTCAACGCCTCTTCCTTCTTCGATCTCCTGACCCGCCGCTCTGGAGACAACATCCCGACTGGCCAGTTCCAATGCTTTCGACGCATATTTGGACATAAAGCGGTCGCCCGGGGCGTTTATTAAATAGCCGCCCTCACCCCGTGCCGCTTCGCTAATGAGGATACCACTTTTTTTAAGCGTTGTCGGATGAAACTGGACAAATTCCATATCCATCAGCGGCGCTCCCGAGCGATAGGCCAGGCTCATCCCGTCGCCGGTGTTAATGACCGCGTTAGTGCTGATGGAATAAACCCGCCCATACCCCCCTGTCGCCAGAATAACCGCTTTGGCACTCATCATTTCCAGTTCGCCGGTTAAAACATTAAGCGCAAGGACTCCCCTGCAAATGCCGGCTTCGACAATTAAAGAGGTCACGTACCATTCTTCAAAAACTCTGGTTTTCTTTTTTAAGACCTGTTCATACAGGACATGCAGAAGGGCGTGCCCCGTTCTGTCCTGCGCATAGGCTGTTCGGGGAAATCCCGCCCCCCCAAACGGCCTTTGAGCAATTCTTCCGTCTTCATCCCGGCTGAAAATGACGCCTAGTCTTTCCATTTCAAGAATTTCACCCGGCGCTTCCTGACACATGAATTCAATGGCATCCTGATCCCCTAAATAGTCACTCCCCTTAATCGTATCAAAGGCATGATTTTCCCAGGAATCTTTGGGATTGAGCGCTCCGTTGATTCCACCCTGTGCGGCGACAGAATGACTTCTGACGGGATGAACCTTGGAGATCAGGGCAACATTCAGCTCCCGATCCGCAGCCAGCGCCGCTCTCATTCCGGCCAGACCCGCTCCAACGATGATAAGGTCGAAATTTAACAAAACTTCTCCTTAAACTGTTTTTTTAGGCCTGAAATCCGGGCAACCCAAAGGGTGCCCTTACAAGACAAATCCCCTGTTGGCCTACCGTCCTGTTTGTTACTCTGGATGGGCGGATACTTTTCCCGATTCAGGATCATAATCCAGGTTTTTGATTTGACTGCCGGCGAGGTGTCCGGCATTAACGAGATCATCCAGCGATTTGGGAAACGCACCCTGCTGGATTTGATAAGTTTGAACCGCCATCTGAACCGCGGAAAGATCAATAATCGACTGAACTTTTTTTGCTTTTTCAATCGGCTTAATCAATCCCAGGGGATCGCCGCCCTCATTGGAATGAGACCTGACGTTTTGAAGCGTCAAATAAAGGACGATTCCACTGACGATCAAGCTCAATAAAATTCCAATCCCTTTCATTAAAAACTTTCCCCTTTACTCTTTCTTCCACCTGACGTTAAGTTTTTTAACCGCTTCGGTTTCATCTAATCTTCCAACAGGCGTCGTAAATGGCGCGTTTAGTAATAGATTGGGATCCTTTTCGATTTCTTTTGCGATCGATATCATGGCGTCACAGAATGAATCCAGTGTTTCTTTTGACTCGGTTTCAGTCGGTTCCACCATTAAGGCTTCTTCGACGATCAATGGGAAATAAACCGTCGGGGGATGAAACCCGTAATCCATCAGCCGCTTGCAAATATCCCGCGCATGAATCTCTTTTGATTTGAATTTTTTCGCCGTAAAGACCACCTCATGCATAGAAGGACGATCTTGAGCGACTTTGTAAGTTTTATCCAGTTTCTTACGCACATAATTTGCGTTTAAAATGGCCATTTTGCTGACATTGGCCAGTCCTTCATCGCCATTGGACCGAATATAAACATAAGCACGGACGAGATTCCCAAAATTTCCAAAAAAGGTGCTGACTCTTCCAATCGATTGGGGCCGGTCATCATCTAAAAAGACAGCTTTTCCCTTCTTTTCAACCGTCGGTCGCGGCAAAAACGGGGCGAGAACCGCTTTCACCCCGATAGCGCCGGCTCCGGGCCCTCCGCCTCCGTGGGGCGTGGAGAAGGTTTTGTGAAGATTGGAGTGAACAACATCAAAACCCATGTCGCCGGGACGAGCCACACCCAGGAGAGCGTTTAAATTTGCCCCGTCCATATACATGAGCCCTCCGACCTGATGAACCGCTTCAGATACTTTTAAAATCTCTTTTTCAAATAAACCCAGGGTATTGGGGTTTGTCAGCATCAAGGCGGCACAATCCCTGTCCAGATGTTTTTTGAGATCATCAAGGTCAATCAACCCCTGGGAATTTGACTTGATTTCTTCGACCTCAAAACCGGCCAGCATTGCACTCGCCGGATTGGTGCCATGGGCGGAATCAGGGATCAGCACCCTGTGTCGATTTTCCCCTTTTGATTGCAAATAGGCCCGGATCATCATTAAGCCGACCATTTCCCCCTGCGCACCCGCGACGGGCTGGAACGAAACACGGTCAACCCCAAGGATTTCCTTTAACAGCTCTTCCAGGGCATAAAGGAGATGAAGCGCTCCCTGAGCCGTTTCCACAGGCTGAAGCGGGTGAAGAGCCGACATGCCCGGCAACCTCGCCATTTCATCATTTATTTTTGGGTTGTATTTCATTGTGCAGGATCCCAGCGGGTAAAACCCGGAATCGATTGAAAAGTTCTTCTGGGAAAGTTTTACATAATGACGAACCATGTCCTGTTCGCTGACTTCGGGCAAACCTGGCGGTTCTTTTCTTAACAATGAAGGGGAAAAAAGGGATTCTACCTCGGTTTGAGGAACATCTAAAGGAGGAAGACCATAGGCTGTTCTTCCTTTTACGCTTTTTTCAAAAATAAGTTTCCCGGGTGCTGTGCTTTCCAAAAATGTTCTCCAATAGGGCTCGCCCGCAGGTATCCGACCCTTCTTTTGGGTCAAGAAGGCCTCCGAAACGAAACTCGGTTTTTTAAGTTTAATTTACTTTGGATATTGTTTCAACTAAACGATCCATCTCGACTTTTGTCCGCTTTTCCGTGACGCAAAACAAAACGTGGTTTTCCAGTTCCGGATAATAATCTCCAAGATCCAGGCCGCCGACGATTTTCTCTTTCAATAAATGCTGGTTGATCTCTTTGGGCCTCTTACTCGTTTTCAAAGTAAACTCTTTAAAAAAAGGAGCCGGCCAGGGAACGGAGATCCCCTTCAGTCGGCTTAACTCTTTTTGGAGGTAATGGGCCTTTTGTGTCGATTGGACGGCCACTTCTCCCAACCCTTGCTTTCCTATCGTCGCCATGTAAAAAAGCATCGCAAGGGCGTTTAAAGATTCATTCGTACAGATATTGGACGTGGCTCTCTCCCGTTTGATATGTTGTTCCCGGGTTTGAAGCGTCAGACAATATCCTTTGCGGCCCTTTTTGTCATGGGTCGCCCCGACGATCCTTCCCGGAAGTTGTCTGGCATACTCCAATTTCGTAGCAAAAAAACCGACGTAAGGACCTCCGTAGCTCATCGCATTTCCCATTGCCTGGCCTTCTCCAACCACAATATCGGCTCCCATTTCTCCGGGAGATTTAAACAACCCCATCGCAATCGGGTCAATCGAAACGGCCACCTTTGCTCCCTTTTCATGGGCCGCTTGAATCAATTCGTCCACTTCTTCGAGGTTTCCAAAAAAATTAGGAAACTGGAGAAGAAGTCCGGCCGTATCTTCTGTAATCAATCTGCGAACTTCACCGGGAGGTGTCACGCCGTTGACATAAGGAATTTCGACAAATTTTAAATCAAGCCCATGGCAATAGGTCCGGATAACTTCCCGGTAAAAGGGATGAATGGTCCTGGGAAGCAGGATCTCGGATTTTTTCTTTGAAATTCTAATCATCATTAAAACAGCTTCCGCGAGAGCCGAGGCGCCATCGTATAACGAGGCGTTGGCCACTTCCATTCCGGTCAGCTCGGAAATTCCGGTTTGAAATTCATAAATCGCTTGAAGCATCCCCTGGCTTAATTCCGCCTGGTAGGGCGTATAGGCGGTATAAAACTCAGAACGAAACAGGAGAGGCCCGATGACGGCGGGGATATAATGATCATAAGAACCTGCTCCCAGGAAACAGGTGAATTGTTCGAGATCGGCGTTTTTTTCATTGAGCTGTTTAATTTCGGACCGAACCTCTAATTCCGACAGGGCCCGTCCGATTTTCAACCTTCCATTAAATCGAACCGTCTTTGGAATATCGTCAAGGAGAGCCTCCAATGAATCAACCCCTATGGTTTGAAGCATCGACTGTATGTCTTCGGGAGTGTGGGGAGTATACGGCATCTTTAAATCCTTTAAATTTTATTTTTTCTTATAGAAATTTTTATCTCTTATCAACGCGGGGATCTTCTTATCCCTTACGCCAATTAAGATTTCATCCCCTGGTTTGTTGAAATCCGATTGGATCAGGGCCATTCCAATCCCTTTCTGGACCGACGGAGTGAGATTGCCGCTGGTCACTTCCCCAATCTCATGATCATCATGGAAAACTTTACAATGCTGGCGGGGCACATTTTTAAATTTTAATTCAAAACCGACCAAAATACGGGACACCCCTTTTTTATTCTGGGCCGACAGCGCCTCTTTCCCGATGAAATTTTCTTTTCCAAAATAGACAAACCTCGCTAAATCGGCTTCGAGCGGAGAAATCTCCTCCGTGAGTTCATGACCATAAAGGGCATAGCCCATTTCAAGCCTAAGCGTATCGCGCGCGCCCAATCCGACGGGAACGAGTTGTTCATCCTGACCGGTCTCATAAAACAGATTCCATAAATTTTCGGAAAACTGGACCGGAAAGTAAAACTCATATCCCCTTTCTCCGGTATATCCCGTTCGGGCAATCATCGCCGGAACGCCTGAAATTTCTTCTTCGTAAAATTCAGCATGTTTTAACGATTTAAACCTCTTGCCGAGGATTTTTTCTAAAACCCGGGGCGCTTTTGGCCCCTGCAAAGCGATCATCCCGACCTGATCGCTGATATCCCTAATTTCGACTATGAATTTTCCTTTTTGGTTTAAAAACCACTGATAGATTTTTTCCCGGTTTGAAGCATTCACGCAAATAAAAAAGTCCGTGTCCCCCTTTTTATAGATAAAGATATCATCTTTGACTCCGCCTTGAGGGTTGCAGACCAGAGAATACTGAGCTTTTCCCGGAACTAACATGTCAACGTTGTTGACGGTAACACCCTGTAAAAACGGCCCGGCATCGGGACCTTTTACGCTAAGCCGGCCCATATGGCAAATATCAAATAGACCTGCATTTTCCCTGACCGCCTTATGTTCGGAAACCACGCCATGATAAAACAGCGGCATTTCCCAGCCGCCAAATTCAACGAGCTTTCCTTTTAATTTTCTGTGCGTTTCATAAAGGGGCGTTCTTTTCATTCAGATCTTTCTCCAAGATAGGCGGATTTAACTCTTGAGTCACATAGCAATTGAGAAGCATGTCCCTGCATGATGATCTGGCCGGTTTCCATTACATAACCCCGGTTCGCGATCGAAAGGGCCATTCTTGCGTTTTGCTCAACTAACAATAAGGTTAAGCCGGCATCTCCTAATTTTTTAATCAATTCGAAAATTTTCTCAACAATAATAGGAGCCAGGCCCAGGGAAGGTTCGTCCATCATTAAAAGTTTGGGTTTTGCCATTAAGGCTCTCCCAATGGCTAACATCTGCTGTTCCCCGCCGCTAAGGTCCCCCCTAACTGATATTTTCTTTCATAAAGAACCGGAAAATATTCAAATACATTTTCCATCGCGCCCTTTTGAAGATTTTTTTTAAGGGAGAACGCGCCTAATTCGAGATTTTCTAAAACAGTCAGCCTGGGGAAAATTCTTCTCCCTTCCGGCACTTGAGAAATTCCCAATAATACAATTTTATGGGGAGAAAGCCCAGAAATTTCTTTATTTTTAAAAAAAATTTTTCCGGATTTTAAAGGGAGCATTCCGGAAATCGCCATCAGGGTTGTCGTTTTGCCCGCCCCGTTGGCGCCGATTAACGAAACAATCTCGCCTTCATTCACCTCGATTGAAGTTCCCTTTAGAATTTCAATCGACCCGTAACCGGAACGAATCTTTTCTATCCGAAGCATTAAACAGATCCGGCGCCCAGATAGGCCTCGATCACTTTCCGATTTTGCTGAATTTCGCGAGGTTTTCCTTCGGCAATCTTGACGCCATGATCTAAAACAATAATTTTTTCGGAAATGCCCATGACCACCCTCATATCATGTTCAATCAACAGCACGGTCACGCCGGTCTCTTTAATTTTTACCATCAATTCCATCAGGCCGGCGGTTTCTTTTGGGTTCATCCCCGCGGCGGGCTCATCCAAAAGCAATAGAGTCGGTTCCGTGGCGAGCGCTCTAACAATTTCCAGCCGCCTTTGATCGCCGTACGAAAGCTCTCTTGCCCATTTTGAGTGTTGGGATTCAAGTCCGACAAACTTTAAAAGGCTAAAGCTCTTCTGGATCAGCTCTTTTTCAAATTGCCGGACTTTTGGAGATCTGACCAGAGCGCCCAGAAATCCGTAACGGTATCGAAGGTGTCCCCCGACCATAACGTTTTCAAGCGCGGTCATCCCTCCAAAAAGGCGAATGTTTTGAAACGTCCTGGCGATTCCCCGACCGGTGATTTCGTTGGCCTGCAACCCTTTTAAATTTTTTTCTTTAAAAACAATTTCTCCCCCGCCAGGGGGGATTAATCCGGTGATACAATTGAAAAAAGTCGTTTTTCCGGCGCCATTTGGACCAATGAGGCTGGCAATCTGGCCTTCTTCCAGGTGAGCCTCAATTCCATCCAATGCGGAAAGCCCTCCAAAAGACTTTGATAATTTTTTAATTTCAAGTAAATAGCCCACAACGGCAACCTTTTCCCTTTTTTATTATTGAAAAGGCTTGATTGATTTAAAGGTGTTGAACCTCTCTTCCTCCGTTAAGTCTTCCATCTTCCACTTTTCTGGAATCGCGTTCCACGAAGCGGCAATCTTTTGAATCACTTCATCCGTTTCTTCCAGACTGTCAAATTGAGATTTTCCATGCTCCGAAAGATACGCTTTTACATGAATCTCTTGAAATTGCTGAAAAAAGCGAGGGTCTCCTAAAATTTTGGGCTTACTGTAATCCGACGTGAAATCTTCGAGATACTCCCTGGCCTTCCATTGGGCCGGGTTGCAGGCAAGGGATTTCTGCCAGCATTCCAGGGCATCTCCCGGATGGCGCTGTTCCCACCAGGCAATCCCCAATTGAAGATAGGCATCGGAAAGGCTTTCTTTTTGACCGGGATCAAAAAGGGAAATCGACTGTTCGAAAAAATTTTTAGCCTGGTCCCACCTTCCCTGGCGGCTATGGAGAATTCCCATACTATAGTAAGCCGGCGCAAATTCAGGATAATTTCTCATTAAGATTCTCAACTGCTGAAAGGCCTCTTTTTCATTTCCGGAAATATTTTCAATATCCGCCTGCACCACCTTTGCCCAAAGATCTTCAGGGCTGGATTCGATAACCTGCCGGATGAGATGCTTCGCCTCGTCCCAATGTTCGGCCATCGCGTATTGCATGGCCTGCTTGATCTGTTTGTCCCAAGAACAGCGATAGAAAGTTGTCATTGCGAGCGAAGCGAAGCAATCTCGCCATCGTGAACCGAGATCGCCACGCACCCTGCGGGCGCTCGCGATGACAGGCAAAACAAGGAGTTACAAATCCTATCGCTGTTCTTGGGACTATTTACTTGCTTAAGCTGATCTGCTAATCTGTTGCCTTATGAAAGCTTTATTTTACAGCATGGCGCTCTTGATTTCATTTTCTTCCGGGTCGTGCGCACCAGCCCTGGTTAAACCTGATTTTTCGGTCCAGGAAATAGAATTAACCGGCGTATCATTTTCCGCCATGGACCTTGCGTTCAAGGTTAAAGTCACAAATCCAAATCGAGCAGGGGTCAAGATAGAAAAACTTTCTTACCACCTTGATCTAAATCATACCGAATTAGGCTCCGGGGAACTTTTAAAACCCGTTTTTATAAACGCGTCTGATTCTCAAATCGTAACGCTCCCCTTTTCATCTTCCTTTATGGGAATGTCAAAAACGCTGACCCTTTTGTTAGGTAATGATGAAATCAATTACGAATTAAATGGAACCGTCATCTTATCGAAGTTTCTAATTAAACAGGAGTTTCCTTTTTCCAGCAAAGGGGCGGTGCCGGTTAACCGGTCCACGTTCCACCATGAATAATTTTAAGGTTCATCCTTTAAACCCCTTCCAGTTTTCTTCTGATATTTCCAATCATCCCCTGAGGCCGAAGAACCATCATCAAAATCATTGCAAGACCAAACACCAGCATCCGGTATTCTGAGACCTGTCTCAGCGCCTCCGGAAGAATGATTAAAATCAGGGCGCCCAATACCACCCCCGGAATACTGCCAATTCCTCCCAATACTACCATAGATAAAATTAAAATCGATTCAAAAAAGGTAAAGCTTTCGGGAGAAACAAATCCGAACTTACCGGCAAAAAACGTTCCGGCAATCCCTGCCCAGGACGCTCCCAACACAAAGGCAAAAACTTTAAGTTTTGTCGTATTTAATCCCATTGACTCAGCGGCAATTTCATCTTCGCGGATGGCGATCCATGCCCGCCCGATTCTGGAATAATTAATGCGTTGAATAGACACGATGGCGATAAAAACAATGACCAGAATCAAATAATAGTAATGGACCGGCTGGGTGAAGCTAAACCCTCCAATTTGAGGATGGGAAACGCCTAATATCCCCTTCGGGCCGTGGGTGACCGAATCCCAGTTGTTTAAAACCAAATGTAAAATCTGGATAAAACCAAGGGTTGTGATGGCCAGGTAATCCCCTTTCAGCCGCAGAGTGATCACGCCCAAGGCAAATCCAAAACAGCCTGAAAAAAAGGCCCCCACCGGCAGAGCCAACCAAAAAGAAAGATGAAAATGGGTCGAAATCAGGGCATAGCTATAGGCTCCAACCGCATAAAAAGCCGCATACCCTAAATCGAGCAGTCCCGCAAAACCGACGACAATATTCAAACCCAGAGCCAGGACAATATACAGGCCCGCCATGGTGAGGACATCAAGCTGATAGTTATCGAGCCCGAGAGGGAGTCCCAGCAGAATAACGACCCCTGCGCCTTTTGCGATCTTTAAAAAGCGGGGCGACTTCCGATAGGGGAGTCTTTCAAAAGCCTCTTCAAGTTTTGAATAGAACGGTTTTAGCCTCGCCGCATGCCGAAGAATCAGCCCCCCGCCAAAGAGAACCCCGGACAATTTTAACGCGTTGATCCACCCCATAAAAGGAAGGCCTAAAAGACCAAACCAAAGCGAAACCATCATTAGAGTCAAAACAGGTTTATTAATCAATTTTTCCTAAACTTTTTCTTTAGACGCTTCACCCAACAAACCCGATGGTTTTAACAGCAACACCAGGGTTAAAATGAGAAAGGCAAACAGATCTTTATATTCACTGGAAATATAACTTGCCCCCAGACTTTCCACCATCCCCAGCAAAAGCCCCCCCGCCATCGCTCCGGGAATATTTCCAATTCCCCCTAAAACGGCCGCGGTAAAGGCTTTTATTCCGGCAATGTAGCCAATAAAAAAATTAACGGTTCCATAATACATGGCCACCATCATTCCCGCCGCGGCCGCGAGAAATGATCCAATGACAAAGGTAAATGAAATGATAAAATCAATATTAATTCCCACGAGGCTTGCCATTTTTTTATCCTGCGCCGTTGCCCGCATTGCTTTTCCAATTAAAGTTTTTTTAACCAAAAAATAGAGAACTCCCATCAAAATAAAAGAAGAACTTAAAATCACGACCTGAAGCGATGTAAGCCTGATTCCAGAAAACAGGATTTCAGAATTTGGAAAAAGATGAGGGAAAACCACGTCTCCTGACCCTTGCGTCAGCATCACGTAATTTTGGAGAAAGATTGACATTCCAATGGCGGAAATTAAAGGAGACAGGCGATGAGCGCTTCTCAACGGGCGATAGGCCACTTTTTCCATGGTGTAACCATAGGCTCCGCAGAAAACCGCGCTCAAAATAAAAGACAAAAAGAGAGAAAGAAACAGGAAATGACGGGTCATTCCAATCGTGGTAAAAAAACCCAGAAAAATAATAGAGAGGTAGGCCCCGATCATATAAATCTCACCGTGGGCGAAATTGATGAGTTCCAGGATACCATACACCATGGTGTATCCCAGGGCCACCAGGGCATAGATGGCTCCAAGGGTCAGGCCGTTAATCAACTGCTGAACTAACATTTAATCAGCAGACCGCTGAAAAAGCCCATCTGCTGCGTTCTCGAATCTCGGCTTCCGAGATGTACCACAAAGCTTGCTCGCAAGCGATTCCGCAGCGAAGCTATGATTCTCACTTTTATGGCCTCGATCACCTCGACTCTGCGGCCTAGCACCTGGAGCTTTTTGAGCAGTCTGTTATGGTTTCCAGTATTCAACAAACTTTCCTTCTTTAACGATCCACACCACATAAGGAGAGATTAAAAGATCTCCCTTAGAATCAAACTGAATCTGGCCTGTTGTCCCTTTCCATTGAATTTGGTGCAATTGAGCCGCCAAAGACTTCCCATCGGTAGAACCCCCTTTGGCAATCGACTCGAGAAGAACGTTCGTCGCGTCATAGGCGTAAAGGGAATACGGACCATGCTCTCCGTATTTCCGATGGTATTTTTCCAGGACATCGGCGGCCTCTTTTTGTTTCGAAGGGTCCGCGGAAAACGTTAAGAAAGTTCCCTCTGCCGCCGGTCCGGCAATTTTGAGAAAGGTGGGGTCAAAGGTGCCGTCACCGCTCAAAAATGGCGCTTTTATTCCCAATTCTTTTGCCTGCATCACCAATTGCCCGGCTTCCGGGTAAATTCCTCCAAAGAAGATCATATCCGGATTCTTCCCTTTAAGGGTCGTTAAAATCCCCCGAAAATCTTTTTCGCCCTGCGTTAAACCGGTAAAATAAACAACTTCTGCCTGATCCTTTAAGTTTTTCTTAAATTCATCCGCAAGGCCCTGACCGTAGGTGGTTTTATCGTGGAGAATGCCGATTCTCTTAAATTCCTTATGGTTTAAAACAAATTCTGCGGCGACTTTCCCCTGCTGGTCATCCCGGCCGCAGACACGAAAGATATTGTCATGCCCGCGTTCGGTTAATTGAGGGTTGGTCGACGCGGGGGTAATCATCGGGATTCCCGCCTGATGGTAAACATCCGATGCGGGAATGGATGAACCGCTGTTCCAATGACCAATGACTCCCACGACCCCGGAGTTAACCAATTTATTGGCGACCAGCACCGCCTGTTTGGGGTCATGCTGGTCATCTTCAACCAATAATCCGATTTTCTTCCCTAAAATCCCTCCTTTTTCATTCCATTCAGAAACCGCCAATTCCGCTCCATTTTTCTCATCGATCCCCATCTTACTCTGGTCTCCGGTCATCGGCCCGGCAATCCCGATTTTGATCGTATCTTCTTTTTTTTGACATCCACCGAAAATCCCAAAAAAAACAAAAACAAGCCCAAGAAAAAGAAACATTCCTCTTTTTTTACTTATTAAAAACATCCATTCCTCTCATATATTCAGGGGCCTTCGAGAAATATACTCTCAATGCCCCCGAACCCCGCGTTACGCACCGGCTAAGCCGGTTGCTTCACTAAAATTCAAAAAGGCTGATTTTCTGGTGAGAATACACACAAAAATTTTATATGTCAATTGACCCGGACCAATGTAGCATTTTTGTCCTCTGATTTTAACCTGTGACTCAATTCGACAACATTTTAAACACCTTTTGCTGGGAATTAAGAACGTCATAGAAGCCCAGGGATTTACTGTTTTGTCCCGAAAATCTGGAATAAGTCGCCGGATTTTGTATAAAGCTTTCTCAGAAACAGGTAATCCGACGGTAGAAACGCTGTTAACTCTTCTAGATACGATCGGAGTAAGTATTAGATTCAAAACTGAGAATTTCAAAAATAGAAAAAAATCAGTGGCTTAGGAAATGACAATTCCCCTTATCACGTTTTTACACGAATCGTTTCCGGACCCCCACATGGGATAGATGATGAGGTTGTAATTCAAAAAGCTTTTTATTCCGTCCGGTTCACGGGAAGTAAACCTGTGTACAGTTAAAGAGAATGATCTGACAAAAACAAGAAAATAGACCGGATCTTACCCCGATAACTTTTAAGAATTCTTCATATCTTGTATTTTTTAAAACATGAATCAAGAATAGACTCGATCCCTTTTTCCCCGTTTTTTAAATATTTATAACAATAAAATGTTGACATAATAGTGCTATTTTGACATACTTATAACAATGGACTTTGACAATACCTTTGATAAAAACAAAAGTGAATGGACAAAAGAGAACAGGGGTGTAGATTTCATGGAAGCCAGGAAGATTTGGAGTGATTCTGATTCCATTTCTGTTCCGGCTAAGGTTATTGGAGGAGAAACCAGATTCTTACAAATCGGAACTTTAAAAGAAAAAGTCTGGACGGTTTGCTATACCATCAGGAATGATCAAATCAGGATTATATCGGTAAGGAGGGCAAGAAATGAAGAAGAAGAAATTTACAGAAATTCATAAAAAGATCACAGCCAATGAATTTGATGACAAATTTGATAAGGGGGAGGATCTGTCCGAACACCTTGATTGGGAAAATGCGACCAAACGAATTCCCTTTGATCTTCCCATTTGGGCGGTAAAGAAAATTGACCAGGAAGCAGCCAGACGTGGAATGACCCGACAATCCGTGATAAAAAACTGGGTCATTGACAAAGTAGATGAACTGACCGAAAAACAGGCTGTTTAAAAAACTCTACGCCGCTCTCTACACAATGAGTCAAAACGGGACTTGACCTTTCTCTTAAATAAATTAAATTTCAGGAACCGAGAAAAAATCTGGAGAGGAACAACCTTCCCTTTTCGGGAATACAGAAAATTCAGACTGGAGATCTTTCAAACCCATTCTACAAATAAACAAAACTAAAGATTAAAGATGTGACCCCCCTGATTCTCACTGGATCCTTAAGGCTGGGGTTAATCTCCTTTGGGTGTGTCCGTTCAAACTAGGGCGAGATCAGGGTGACCCCTTTTCGTACTGTTCACGGTTGAAGCCGGGTGGGTTTTAGACCCAACGGACTTTGCACCGCGCTGAACAGATTGTCGTACGCAAGGCCCCAAGGGGGACGCAGGAAGCCGAGGGCGCGCACGTCCTCGAACCAATGGCCGAACGGGGACCGGCGGGAAAACGTTCCGCCTCCGAGCACACGACAGATCCGCAACAGGCAAGATTCGGCAAGATCGGCCATCGACTCCTTTCCCAGGAGAACCTCGCGGCCAGGCGACGGACTTGTCTCCACGGCCCGGAGCATCCCCTCGTAGGCCTGCTTGGCCAGCCATGCCTCGGACTCCGCGCGTATCCACTCGACCTGTTCGTACGGACGAAGATCGTTCGGGCGTTTTGTAATCAACGCACGAGCCGCCTCCATCGCGGTCTCGACCACGCCGAGAACGACCGCGGCGAAGAGGCAACCGATGACAGGGCCGGCCGCGTCCGCGATCGCACGCCAGTGACCCGGCCAGGCCATTCGGGTGGCCGGAAAGCGCTCGAAGGCCATCGAGTGGCTCTGCGTCGCGGCCATCCCGTGGCCGTCCCATTCGGCGACGAGCCGCAATCCCCGGGATCCGTCCCACGGAACGCCGCGCATGTCAACGAAGAACCAATCAGGGTCGGTCTCCCCTTCTGGAACAGCCGTGGTCACCATGAACGAGCTGATTCCTGATCCTGATCCGAAGTGTTTCGTGCCGGTCAGGTAACTGGCCCCATTCCCGCGAACGGCTGCCACCTTCGTCCGCCCCACGTCTCCGCCGGAGCCCGGCTCGGAGGTGATCGTTCCCCACAGCTCGTGAGCCGCGGATTCGAATACGGCCCGCCTCTGAGCGGCCCAGGCGGCCGCAAATTCCGGCGGGACCTTGGGCGTAGACAGCCAGAAGGACAGCACGGCCGGATGCATCGATGAGACCAACGCGACCGAAGAATCGCCGTGGGCCAGAGCGCGCAAAATCTCGCAGACGGACCGAGCCGACCCGACTGCGTTCGTCCACAGACCCCCGAACTCAGCCGGAACTCCGGTCAGGAGGAACCCCGCCTCGCGAAGCGCGGCGAAATCAGCCGGATCAAGCGACCGGCGCTGCTGGCGAGCCGGCCGATCGGCCGCAAAGGTTTCGGCGATCGCCTTCACACGTTCAAGAACTTTCTTGGCATCCATCTCGCTTCTCCTAAAA
>JACOTA010000010.1 GCA_016178585.1 Nitrospirota bacterium | reverse complement strand
TTCGCACCCACTTATTAATCATGTCATTGCGAGCGAAGCGAAGCAATCTCGCCATCGTGAACCGAGATCGCCACGCACCCTGCGGGCGCTCGCGATGACAGGCAAAACAAGGAGTTACAAATCCTATCTCTGTTCCTGGGTCAATTTTTCAATGGTCTCAAACTGATAAGGTTCCACATCCTTTCCATAATGCCGATGATCTGTTCTCATCTCGTGATTATCATAACCGATGACTCTCTGATCATTGACAATATAAACCAGGGAATATTTATAGCCGTGAGGTTTTTCCTTGGAAACGGACACCTTCCAGAGCTTCATTTCAATTGTATGGCCTAATTCATCTGTAAATTTTCGATACTGAAGGAGCTGCCCTTTCATCACTGGTATCATGAACCAGTGGGCAAGACAAATCAAGACAAATCACTCCGCCCCCTAATCCGTTGTTTCCTTCTTCCGAAACATGCTACACTTTATCTGTTTACCCCGAAATCTTATGAAAATAGCCAGTTCCGAAAGTCATAAAAAATCTTCTAATCACAGGTTTTTCCTCCGGCCCCTCTGGTTGTTTATTCTTCTGGTTCTATTGATGATCTCCATGGGGACCATCTATGTAAAGGGAATCCGCGCGTCTCCATTTTCCAGCAATATTCTTGTGCTGACGATCATGAATCTCAATATCATTCTGGTGATATTGACCCTGATTCTCTTATCCAGAAACCTTGTAAAACTCTATTTTGAGAGGAACGTTCCCAACCTGGGAACCAGTTTTAGAACCCGCCTTATTTTTGCTTTCGTAGGCATTTCACTCATTCCCTCTATTATCCTTTTCTTCATCGCGGCGGTTTTATTATCCACCAGCATCGAAAATTGGTTTAGTCTTCAAGCGGAACGGGCCATCAACGACTCCCTGGAAGTCGGGAGGTCTTTTTATCAACAGGAAGGCGACCTTTCTTTCAGGCGTGCGAAAGAAATCTCACAGGAACTTTCAAAAATTGACATCAAGAGTCTAACCCCCGCGGAACTGGGCGACTTTCTCAATCAAAAAAGAACGAGCCTGGACGTTGAAGGAATCGACCTTTATTTTTCAAACCCAAAAATAAAACCGATTCATTCTTCCAACGCTCTCCAGTCGGTCGGGCATTTAACGGATGACGTCCTGGCCCGGGTGGTTTCAGGAAAAGAACGGTATACGATTATTGAGACGGGCGCCGGAAATCTGGTTGTCAGCCGGGTTAATTTTTCATCCACATTCGAAAAAGAAGTCAGAGGAATAGTTTTAGTCCGGATGTTGATTCCCCAGTCGATGGTCAATAAGATTGAGGACATTGCCGAGGCCTCCGAAGAGTACCGGCAGTTTAAGACCTTTAAAAATCCGATTAAAGGAAGCTATATTCTCTCGTTTTTAATTATTACGCTGGTCATTATGTTTTCTGCCACATGGTTTGGATTCTATCTCGCCCGGGGCATTACCGTTCCTTTGCTTAAGCTCGCTGAAGGCACACAGGCAGTCGCTCAGGGAAACCTTGATTTTAAGATTGATATTCAAGCGAAAGATGAAATCGGCGTTTTAGTCCATTCCTTTAATACCATGACTTCCGACTTAAAATTAAACAAAAATCAATTGGAAGAGGCCAACACCTCTTTGAAAACTTCTAATCTTGAAATCGAACAACGAAGAGCTTATATTGAGGCCATTCTTGAAAATATTGGCACAGGGGTCATTTCCATCAACCAGGAGGGTTTAGTAAAAACCTTTAATCAATCGGCTGAAAAAATCCTGAATCTCAAGGCGTCCGAGGTCATCGGAAAACCTTATCGTGAAGGATTCAAGCCCCTCCATTTAAACGATCTCGTAAAATCCTTTGAAAAAAAAATGGAAAAGAAAAAAATGAACCTGGAGGAGGAGATCCAGATCAAAATCCATCAAAAACTGATGACCCTCAAGGTGATCCTCACGTCGCTTTATAACAACCAGGGAGATTTCCTCGGTGTCGTCATCGTGTTCGACGACCTTTCCGACCTCTTAAAAGCGCAGAAAGTCGCCGCCTGGCAGGAGGTGGCAAGAAGGCTGGCCCACGAAATAAAAAATCCTCTTACCCCGATTCAGCTGGCCTCCCAGCGATTGAGAAAAAAATTTTATGAACGGGCTTCCGACTTTGAAACGGTTTTTGACGAATCGACCAAGATCATCATGGATGAAGTCAACAGCATGAAAACAATGGTGGATGAGTTCTCTCAATTCGCGAGAATGCCGGTGTCTCATCCTGTTTCCATACAACCCCACCGTCTGATCCAAGACATTATTTTTCTTTATCAAAATGCTCATAAGGACGTCCTTTTCCACACGTCATGGGATCCATCCATGCCGTTGATTCACGCCGACCCAGAACAAATAAAAAGAGTCTTTATTAACTTATTTGAAAATTCAATCGAAGCCATGAGCTCTTCCGGTAAAATTTGGGTCAAAACCATTTTTCAACCCGAGCAAAAAAAAGCCCGGTTCGAAATATCGGACGATGGCGTCGGAATTCAACCGGAAGATATGGATAAACTTTTTCTTCCTTACTTTTCCAAGAGGAAAAGTGGAACAGGATTAGGTCTTGCGATCGTCCACCGGATTATATCAGACCATCAAGGCACGATTCGAATTGAGAATAATGTTCCGAGAGGAACGAAAGTTATTATCGAAATGCCCACAACAGCATAGGAAAAAGATATGTCCGCAGATATTCTGATCGTAGATGATGAAGAAGGTATATTAAAAACGCTCTCAGGTATTTTGACAGACGAGGGTTATCAGGTGACCACCAAATCGAGCGGCCGGGAAGCCATTCAGGTTGTTCAAACAGCCCCGCCTCATTTGATCCTCCTCGATATCTGGATGCCTGACATGGATGGAATTGAAACGCTTCAAAAACTCAAGGAAATCTCTCCCCGGCAAACGGTAGTCATGATGTCAGGACATGGGTCCATTGAGTCCGCAGTAAAGGCCATTAAACTGGGAGCCTATGATTTTATAGAAAAACCGCTTTCTTTGGAAAAGGTTATTCTACTGATCAGGCATGCGCTCAACGAGCAGACCCTTGAGCAGGAGAATTTTCATCTGCGAAATCAAATCGAAAAAAAATGGCGTCTCGTCGGTTCGAGCCCCGCCATGAAAAGGCTGCGGGAGCAGATCCAAATGGCCGCGCCATCACAAAGCCGGGTTTTGATTTCAGGCGAAAATGGCACAGGGAAAGAGCTTGTCGCGCGGGCCATCCATGGACAATCGGTCAGGGCGTCCCATCCGTTCATTGAATTGAACTGCGCCGCTATTCCGGATACGTTGATTGAAAGCGAGTTGTTCGGCTATGAAAAAGGAGGCTTTACGGGTGCGACTTCTACTAAAAAGGGGAGTTTTGAGCTGGCGGACCAGGGCACCCTTTTTCTCGATGAAATTGGAGATATGAGTCTCTCGACTCAAGCCAAAGTATTGAGAATTATCCAGGAACAGCGTTTTCAGAGGGTGGGAGGAACGAAAACCCTTTCGATTGATGTCCGTTTAATTTCGGCATCTAATAAAGTTTTAACAGACGAAATAAAAAAGGGGAATTTCAGGGAAGACCTCTATTACAGGCTTAACGTCTTGCCGATTCATGTGCCCCCTTTGAGGGAACGCACGGAGGATATTCCCGAGCTGGTTGACTATTTCCTTGAGGATATTTTGAATCAGGAGGGCATAAAACCCAAAACATTTACCGCCGGAGCCGTTCAATATCTGACGACGATGGACTGGAAAGGGAATATTCGGGAACTCCGAAATTTTATCGAAAGGGTGATGATCATGTCTCCTCAGTCCGTCATTACGGAAAATAATCTTTTAGTTTTGACGGGAAATCCAGCCATACCTGAATTGTTTGCCGTTTCTCCTGAAAAACAGACCTGGTCCCTCAAAGAAGCAAGATCCCAATTTGAAAAAAAATATATTTTGGACCACCTCATTTCAAATGATTGGAACATCACCAAGACCGCCGAAAAGCTTCGCCTCGAGCGGACCCACCTTTATCGAAAAATGAAATTGCTTGGAATTGAAGTAGAAAAGAGGACAAATATCGCATGAGAACCGGCGAAAACCGTCAAGTCAAAATTGAAAAACTGGTCGCAAAAGGAAAAGGACTGGCTCGATTGGAAGATAAAATCGTCTTTGTCCCCTATGTGATCCCGGAGGAAACAGCAGAAATTAAAATCACGGGAATCAAAAAGGATTATCTCCTGGCAAATAAGGTCGCCATTTTGGACCCTTCCTCTTTCCGGGTAACGCCTCTTTGTCCCGTTTTTGAACAATGCGGCGGATGCCAATGGCAAATGATCGACTACCCAAATCAAATGAGCTTGAAAGTTGACCTTTTAAAGGAATCTCTCCACAGAATCGGTAAAATCGACCCGGAGATTTTGTTCCCCGTTCCCTCTCCGCACCCTTTTCACTATAGACAAAGGGTACGATTCCAGACTTCTTATCAAAGTGGAAAAATGATAATCGGTTTTTTTCGGCCCGAATCCAAAGAAATCGTCCCGGTGCAACACTGTTTTATCATCAATCCCCTGCTAAACTCCCTTTTAGAAAAAGTCTCTTTACACCTTAATGACAGTCCTGACCTTTTCCAAACGCTGAAAGAAATGAGTTTCTCTTTAGCTGATCCAAGCGATGAGATTCTTATTGAAATGAAGATGAAAGAGTTTCCAAAAAACGAGGCCATCATGAAAGGTTTCTTAGATTTACCTTTCAAAATAAGAGGGGTGGTCATTACGCGGGAAGACAATAACCAAAAGGTTTTTGGAGAGAGCCGTTTTTTTCATCTCCTTAAAAACCCGCTTAATTCTCAGGAAATTTTTAAAATCAGAAACAGCGCGGGAGTCTTTTCGCAAGTCAACAGGGAAGTCAATTTAAAACTAATGGAAACCCTTTTCTCCTGGGCGCAGTTCTCAGGGAAAGAAAGGGCATTGGAACTCCACAGCGGTCAGGGAAATTTTACTCTTTTATTAGCTAAATCTTCTCACCATTTGACAGCCGTCGAAGAAAACCCTTTGGCGATTGAGGATCTGAAATACAATCTTCAAATCAATCAGATTAGCAACTGTTCCGTAAGAAAAGAAAAGTCCCAGGCGGTGCTGAAAAGGTGGGATAAGATCAAGTTTCCGCTTGATATCTTAATTTTGGATCCCCCGCGGGAAGGAATCGATGGCTCCACCATCGATTCTATTTTAAGAATAGGGCCCGGTCGGATGTATTACATTTCTTGTGATCCGGCAACCCTGGCGAGAGATTTAAAGGTTTTATCAAAAAGCTACAGCGTTGGCCGGGTGGCTCCCTTTGACATGTTCCCTCAGACGGCGCACATCGAAACGCTGACAGAGCTTCGCTTAAAAGCATGAGTTAATCCACAGCCATTTATTTCCAGGGCTGAACCACAACCAGTATCACAATGAAAACCAATAAGAAGGTCGGTATCTCATTTAAAATCCGGTAGAATTTTCCGGATTTTGCCGGGCCACCCCTCTCAAACCCTTTTAGAATACTCCCTAAATAAAAATGATACGAATAAAGCAGAACCAGGAGAATGACTTTTAATTGAAACCAAATTCTAAACAGATTTGACTCCCAGGTCAGATAGAGCAGCAAAAAACCAAAAAAAGCAGTCAAGGTTGAAGCAGGCACCATAATGACCTTCCATAGCTTTATTTGCATGGTCATCAATGTCCTATTGACATTTGGGTCGGAACTTTCTGCAAAATAAACAAAAAGACGCGGAAGATAAAATAACCCGGCAAACCATGAAACAAGAGCAATGATGTGTAAAGCTTTTAACCAGAGAAAAAACAAAGCGCTGTCCTCCTTCTTCCAATTCTATTCAATTCATGTTATGATTTTTACCAACCTATGGACCCCAAACAGATTTTCAACCGTAAACTTTTCGTTTTCCTCCTTGTCACGTTTTCCTATCTTACCACAGGATGCGATCTTTTTTTTCAAGATCCCAGACAAATCTTATACCGACCCGTCACGATAAAAATTGAAAACGCTTCATCAGGCCAGGTTTTGCCAAAGTTGCCGCTTCCTGTTCACCCTCCCGCTCCGTCAAAGACAGAAAATCCCCCCCCCTTCCCCGAAACAGACTCCCTCTGGGGGAAAAAACCGGGTCAGTCCGGATTGATAAAACCGTTTAGCGAAGAAGAAATTCCTTACCTGGGCGGAGACAATTGCTTAAACTCCGTTTTTTTCGATTTGATGGGAATCTCCTATTCAAAAGATTCAGCTCCCGTCTATCACTCGAAAGACTTTCATGAAAATATCCAGGGGTTTGTCAAAGAACCCGCCAATTATTTCTTTTACAAAAACCGTCTTTTTTTAAAAGAGTCCACCTATCCCTATCTTAACGCCGACCATCAATTAATGGTCGGCGATCATATTCCTAAAGAAGAAACTGAACAGGCCATTGACCATTTTTATGTGAACCGGTTAGATCTTTATAAAAAAACTTTCAGTGGAAAAATAAATTCTTTTAAAATTATCTGCCAGTATCAGGGTCAGACCATGGGAGCCGTCAAAGAAGATATTTTATTGAATGTGATGGAATCAGAAAAGTCCTTTATTTTTCTTGCCAGCAAAGAAATTCATATAATGACCCGTAAAAAAGATCAGACGATGCGTTACGTATCCGATTTTATGTTGAGTAAAGAGTTCTTTCAAACGGATTTGCAATTATCACCCAATTAAGATAAACTCCTG
This sequence comes from Nitrospirota bacterium, assembly GCA_016178585.1. Lineage (NCBI taxonomy): Bacteria > Pseudomonadati > Nitrospirota > Nitrospirota bacterium. Next base: position 23,577 of record JACOTA010000010.1, on the reverse strand, counting down.
ATCCTATATCTTATTTAACCTTATGAATTTTCAGGATATTGAAAAAATTAAAAAAACTCTGGCTCGAAGCGGTCATATCTTCGAATACCAGGTTTGCGACCTTTTCGAAAAAAATGGCTGGATGATCGTTCCGAATCGATTTTATCTCGACAAGGATGAAGATAAAGGAAGAGAAATCGACCTGGTCGCTTATAAGATTTCTGAAGTCAAACCCGAAACCGCTGTAATTACCGTGGTCGTCGTGGAGGCCAAACAGAGCCTTAAAAACAAGTGGGTTTTCTTTACCAAGGGAGACTATTCAGGAAGCATCAATTTGAACAATTACCCCTTGTTTTATTTAAATGAAATTCTGGAATTGGAAACTTCCTATCCCGACCAGGAAAAATTTAAGGGCTATCTTTTAAATATGCTTCAAAAAAATAACCTGATGGGTCTGTTTAATTTTGAGTATAAAGCGCACTCCTACGCAGAGGTGTCTGAAGCAAAGGACTCCCAAAAAACGACCCAATCGACTTTTTTTAACGCCACGAACGCCTCGGATATCCATGGGGCAATTTTCCCTGTCATTAAAGCCATTTCGAGCGAGCTGGCCCTTTATGAAAACAGAAAAATCGCCACAAACGAGAAAAGGTTTTATTGGGTTTTTCCCTTGGTGGTCTTTAACGGGGAAATTCTCGAAGCAAGGGTAAAAGAAGGAAATATCGACCTGCTTGAAAAAGATGAAATTCAGTATGTCACAAGGTACACATCGAAGCGGTATGATGATTTTTATTCAATTAATGTCATTCGATGGCAAAGCTTGATAAAATACATCAATCTTTATAATCAGATGCATGAGACATTGATTAACCAAATCAATGCCGATATCTAATGTATTAAATGTTGTTGCATTTCATCGTAGGGGCAGGCCCCTGTGCCTGCCCTGGGCAACCACGGGGAGTTGCCCCTACAAGAAATATGTCACCATTATTATTACGTTCGTATTAAGTAAAATATTACCCGGGGATGTGGCGGAACTGGTAGACGCAGCAGACTCAAAATCTGCCGGGGGCAACCCCATCGGAGTTCGATTCTCCGCATCCCCATCCTGTTTAAAAAAAGAGGCAAACGGTTAAAAACCGTTTGCCTCTAAAAATTTACCTTGTTCTCCCCTGCTTAATAAGCGAAATCAAATCCTAAAAAGAGCGCATCATTTTTCTGATCAGATCCGTCAAATGCCGTTTTCTTGTTGGTCGTTTCATTGAGTTCGCTGTGAGCCCAGATCTCACCTCGATTATGAATTACTAACGCATATCGTGCGGCAAGGGTCATTCCATTAACATCGTTATATCCATCTGAACTTATTGCCGGACCGACTACCGGGGTAATTGTAGCAACAGGTTGGGTCGTATTTTTAATCACATCATATCTTGCAAGTAGCAATAACTTTGGCGTTGCCATGTAATTGGCCTCAACAAATCCTCCCCAGAATTTTGCATCGTCTGTCGCGCCTGTAATCAGTTCTTTGGCATTCTGCCCTATCATATAAACGCCAAAAACATTGAGTTTGCTATTCAGAAAATTTCCGCTTAAGTCGAGACCATATTTTGTAACCGGTTTAGCGGCGCTTCCAACATTCGCAAGTGCAGGAGTCGTAGCAGCAGTGTTCTGGGTATCAGATACAGTGGGAATCGGCATATTCAAATAAAAGAGCCCTCCCCGATATCCTGAAGAATACCCTCCTCCGCTCATGGATTGGGTAACATGAAGATAATAGCCGGTATCATGCCCCCCCATTTGGTTGTTACTGACCAGGTTCACCGAATACCGGAAAATTCCAACGGGATCAACCCTGTGCCCCATGAGTTGTAAAACCCCTTGATGATTTCCAAAAGCAAAAGTGTCCTTATTTGCGACTGCAATAGAGGTTGAATCCCCTACCGGAAAATCGTTGCTATTATAGGGCACACCGGGAATGTAGTGGTAAATGGCATACTTTGAACTCGGTGTCAGTGACCGGTGCTCGGAAAAAGGAATATCGAGGTCGCTATAGCCGATCTTAACATTTAACATTGGAGAATCGTAGAGATTATCAAATCGAACCCAGGCCGATTCCAGCGAAAAGGTAGCCGGGCCTCCTAAGAGAGAGTTCTCACCGGTAGGAACGACTAAAAATGAGATATCCCGGTCGAGCGTCCCCGCGCTTAAAATGTCCATTCCCAGAGATCCTAGCCCGGAAGAATAGTTATCGGTACTATTCCCGGTTACAATACCCTGAACATGGTTCTGGCTGGCGTATTCATAACCAACCGTGGTTCTAAACGCAATCGGAAAATAGCCTTTATCCTGATTTGTGGGCAGATCGCTGTCAGCTCCCATCTGGTAACCATTGTCTCTGAAATTATTCCCGAAGTCGTTTAATTTCGGAAAAGCGGTGTGACACATCACACAGGACACATCATACTTTCTGGCAAAGGCTGGAATGGCCAGCGCATCCGGGACATACGTAAATGAAAACCCGCATATTCCAATTAACAAAAAAAGAAAAGAAGTGGTAAGCTTACGCATTTTACTCTCCTTTACAGAAGGTTTAGTTAAACAAAAAAACAGCCTTAAAAAAATACTATATTAAGTATATTAGCCTTTTTAAGTATAGCAGTTCTTTTTTTTGTCAACATGCCGTTTTCCACCCAAGACCAGCGATAGACTTCGCACCCACTTATTAATCATGTCATTGCGAGCACCGAAGGGTGCGTGGCAATCTTATCGTAAAGTCTTGAGATTGCTTCACTTCGCTCGCAATGACAACTTTCTATCGCTGTTCTAGGGTTTTTCCAGTGTCCTGGTTAGGGTGAGATTTCTGTTCCAATCCCCTGGTTGGTAAACACTTCCAGCAAAATGGAATGGGGGACTCGTCCGTCGATGATATGTGCCTTGGAGACGGAACGCTCCAGGCTGGTTAAACAGCTTTCAACTTTAGGCAGCATTCCCAACGTGATAATTCCCTTTTTTATCAGCTGTTTGACCTCTTTTCTGGTCAGGGTCGAGTAAAGTTCTCCTTTTGAATTGAGAATTCCTTTGACATCGGTGAGAATGAGGAGTTTTTCCGCCTTTAGCGCCCCGGCAATTTCTCCGGCAACCCAGTCGGCATTGATATTGTAAGTCACGCCGTCTTTTCCAACGCCAATAGGCGCGATAACAGGAATAAAGCGGCTTTTTTCCAAATTTTCAATGATCGTGGGATCTATTTTTTCAACCTCCCCGACTAACCCCAGATCCACAACATCTTCCCCGTTTTGATTTTTAGTATATTTTTTTGCCGTGATCAGCTGACCGTCTTTTCCGGTTAAACCAACGGCTCTTCCTCCATGGCGGTTAATGAGAGAAACGATTTCTTTGTTAATGCTCCCTCCTAAAACCATTTCCACAATATCCAGCGTCGCGATATCGGTATATCGGACGCCGTCTAAAAAACGGGGCTTCATCCCCAGTTTTTCCATCATCCGGTTGATCTGGGGTCCCCCGCCATGAACAATGACAGGGTTCATTCCGACATACTTCATCAGGACGATATCCTGGGCGAATTGCTCTTTCAAGAGGGGATCGACCATTGCCGCTCCCCCATATTTGATGACAATGGTCTTTCCATGAAACATCTTGATATAAGGCAATGCCTCGATTAATAAATTAGCTTTTTCAATTAATTTCTGCACTTATTGTCTCCAAACTCAGGGCAGGCACAGGGGCCTGCCCCTACCATTTCAATTACAGGATGTAACGGCTGAGGTCTTGATCCTTTACAATATCCGAAAGCTTTTCCCTAACATATTTAGAATTAATTTCTATCTTTTGGCCTTGAAGATCGGGCGCGTTAAAAGAAATCTCCTCAAGGAGTTTTTCAATAATCGTAAAAAGCCTTCTGGCTCCGATATTTTCTGTTCTTTCATTTACCTCAACCGCAATGGCAGCCATCTCCTCAATCCCGTCGGCGGTGAAGTCAATGGTTACATCTTCGGTATCGAGAAGCGCGCGATACTGACGAATCAGCGCATTTTTTGGCTCGGTTAAGATCCGGATAAATTCTTCTTTACCCAACGATTCCAACTCAACCCGGATCGGGAACCTTCCCTGAAGTTCTGGAATCAAGTCGGAAGGCTTTGAAATATGAAACGCCCCTGCCGCGATAAAAAGGATATGATCGGTTTTAACCAATCCATGTTTGGTATTAACCGTGGAGCCTTCAATGATAGGAAGTAGATCTCTCTGGACCCCTTCACGGGAGACATCCGGACCTCCTCCTTTTTCTTTTCCGGCGATCTTATCAATTTCATCAACAAAAATAATCCCTCCGTTCTCCGCCGTCTGAATGGCTTCACGAACGACCTCCTCATGATCAATTAACTTTTGAGCTTCATCCTGAGTTAGAAACCGGAGGGCTTCCGTGACCTTCATTTTTGTTTTCTTTTTTCTCCCCGGGAAGATATTGCCAAACATTTCTTTAAGATTGTTTTCAAGGTCTTCCATCCCCGCTCCTGAAACAATCCCTATCGGAAGATTTTTTTCCTGAGTTTCCAATTCCACGACGCGTTCATTTAACTTTCCTTCTTTGAGTTGAGTTCTCAGTTTTGACCGCGTTGCTTCATAGGTGTCACCGGGAGGCAGCGTTGTGGTTTCCCCCTTTGCTTCATTAAAAATTCCCGGAGGGTTTCTGGCCGAAGGAGGAGGGAGGAGGAGATCCAGCAAATGCTCCTGAGCCATCGTTTCTGCTTTTTCTTTAACCCGGGCAGTATGTTCTTTCTTGATCATGTTGACCGATAATTCAACCAGATCGCGAATCATCGATTCGACATCTCGTCCAACATAGCCAACCTCAGTATATTTTGAGGCCTCCACTTTTAAAAACGGGGCAGAAACCAGTTTGGCTAACCTGCGGGAGATTTCGGTTTTACCCACTCCCGTGGGTCCGATCATAATAATATTTTTTGGAAGAACTTCGTCTCGCAGGTCATCTGAAAGATTTTGGCGTCTCCACCGGTTTCTCAGAGCTATCGCAACCATCCTTTTTGCTTTTTTCTGCCCAACAATATATTTATCTAATTCCTCCACGATTTTTTTAGGGGTCAAATCTTCTATCTTAAACAATGTCATGGATTCAAATTTCCTCAATAATGATTTCCCGATTGGTGTAAATACAGATGTCACCCGCGATTTCCATCGCTTTATGAACGATTGTCTTGGGTTCCAGAGTCGAATTTTCAATTAACGCCCTTGCGGCCGCCTGCGCGTAAGGCCCCCCGGAACCAATCGCAATAATCCCGTCTTCGGGTTCAATGACGTCTCCGGTTCCGGATAAAATTAAAGAATGATCCCGGTCTGCAATGGCCAGAAGGGCTTCCAACCTCCGAAGAATACGATCGGTTCTCCAATCTTTCGCCAACTCCACGGCAGCCCGGGGGAGATTTCCCCGGTATTCCTCTAATTTCGATTCAAATCTCTCAAACAACGTAAAAGCGTCGGCCGTGGCTCCGGCAAATCCGGTCAGGACAGCATCGTTATAAATTTTCCTCACTTTTCTGGCGTTTCTTTTCATCACCGTCTGTCCCAGGGTCACCTGACCGTCCCCGGCCATCGCCACTTTTCCGTTTCTACGAACGGATAAAATCGTTGTCGACCGAATCTTTAATGGGTCCAAAATTTCATTCTTTCTCCGATTCATTTTTCTTCTTTCTTGAGCGTGGATGGGCCTCATCATAAACCTTAATCAAATGATCCATGCTTAAATGGGTGTAGCGCTGGGTCGTCGAAAGACTCGAGTGCCCTAACAACTCCTGAATAGACCGAAGATCCGCGCCGTTATTGAGCAGGTGGGTTGCAAAGCTGTGGCGAAGTCCATGAGGCGAGATTTTCATCATTTTTCCCATCTGGGAGGAATATTTTTCTACTATACGGCCTACACTCCGCGTTGTCAATCTTCCCCCGAAACGATTCAAAAATAATGGAAAATCTCCATATTTTTTTTCCAGGTTGAAACGGCTCGAATATTGCTCAATGGCTAAAATAGCCGGGGTTCCAATCGGAACGATTCTTTCTTTGTTTCCTTTACCGCGGATTTTTACAAGCCGGTCTTTCGGGTGAAAATCATCCACATTCAAGCGGACGAGTTCTTCCACCCGGATTCCCGTTGAATAAATGGTTTCAAGAATGGCTTTATCCCTTAAATTCAAAACCGTCTTTTGGTCAGGCGCTTGAACCAAATAGGCAACTTCTTCCACCGACAGGACTTTGGGAAGAACCTTTTCCTGTTTTGGGGTGGCAACCATTTTAGCGGGATTGATCTGAAGAATTCCCTCTTTTTGTAAAAAAAGGAAAAATGTCCGAATGGCCGCTAACTTTCTGGCCATGGATGACTTTTTAAGGTGTTGAGAGTGAAGGAGGGTGAGATAGCCTCTGATTGTTTTTGGATTCACCTCGCCATTCTTGATTGCGGTGATTTTTCGAGACTTTAAAAAACGATCAAATTGACTTAAATCGGACAGATAATTTCTAACCGTATGAACAGACATCCCTTTTTCATTTTTTAAGTAGTTTCTAAAATTGAGAAGTTCTGAATCCAATTTTTCAATTCCTCCAGGGCACGGTTAACGATCATCTTTTTTCGGATGTCTTTTTGTTTAACGGATGTTGCCAGCGGCGGAAAAAGGCCGAAATTGATATTCATCGGCTGAAAATGTTTCGAGTCACCACTCGTCAAATAATGAATCAACGCGCCATGCGCAGTAAAGAGGGGAGGAACGAGAAGCGGCTCCCCCCTGGATGCCCTGGCAGCATTTAAGCCCGCCAGAAGACCCATGGCAGAAGCTTCAACATAACCCTCAACTCCCGTTAACTGTCCGGCGATAAAAACTCCAGCATCCTGGTGAAGCTGTAAGGCCGGCGTTAGGAGAGATGGCGCATGAATAAACGTATTCCGATGCAGACTCCCAAAACGCAAAAATTCGGCGTTTTCCATGCCCGGAATCAGGCGGAAAATCCTTTTTTGCTCTCCATACCTGAGTTTGGTTTGAAAGCCGACCATATTATAGCAAGACGCAAACTGGTTTTCCTGCCGGAGTTGTACCACCGCATAAGGCCGTTTGCCCGTTCGAGGGTCCAAAAGGCCAACCGGTTTCATCGGACCAAATAACGGCGTTTGGATCCCTCTCTCTGCCAGAACTTCAATCGGCATGCACCCTTCAAAATAAGGAATCGCTTCAAAAGATTTCGGAATGACTTTGTCCCCTGCCATCAAAGCCTCGTAAAAGACCTGATACTCTGATTCTGTCATCGGACAATTTAAATAATCCCCTTCGCCATCATCATAACGGGAAGCTTTAAAAACAATGGAGCGGTCAATTGAATCCGCCTCCAAAATAGGAGATATGGCGTCAAAAAAATAAAGACGTTCGGATTGAGTTAATCGGCTTAAAGATTCGGCCAGGGGGGAGGAGGTGAGCGGTCCGGTTGCAATAATAACAGGCCGGTCTGCAGGAATTTCCTTAATCTCCTCCCGAAAAACCGTGATATTCGGATGGGCTTCTAACGTGTGCGTGATCTGTTTAGAAAAAAGTTCGCGGTCAACCGCTAATGCGGACCCCGCGGGAACTGAAAAACGGTCGGCGGTTTGAATGATTAAAGAGCGGAGCAGACGAAGCTCATTTTTTAAAAGACCGGGAGCTGAAAAAGGATCATTTGAACCGAGGGAATTACTGCAAACAATCTCGGCCAGGTCCCCGGTAACATGGGCGCCGTTCGTCAAACTGGGCCGGCCTTCAAAAAGGCGTACCTTTACCCCTTGCTCGGCAGCCTGCCAGGCGGCTTCTGAACCGGCCAACCCTCCGCCAATGACCGTTAGTGTCTGATCTGACATGAACTTATTTTAGGAGAAACCGGTCATCCGTGCAAGAGGAATTCCTTGAGCGGCGCAAGCCCCTATATTATACCCAGAGGACGAGGCACTTGGCATTCCCCCCCGCCTTGATAAACTCGGACAAATCAAGCGAATAAACCTCAAAACCTTCTGCTTCCAGTCTTTTGCGCGTTGAACCCGCGCCGCTTTGAAAAATAATCTTTTTTTCGAAAACAATTGCATTGGAGACAAATAGCCGGCCTTCTTCGGGCTTAAGCGGAATGAGCGTTTCCACCAGAGAAGAAAGAATTTTCCGGCTATGGGAACTAAATGCCTCCGGAACAAAAAGAGCCGTTTCAGAGTTTAATGGACAAAAACAGGTATCGAGATGATAAAACCTGGGATCAATGAGTTCAAGAGAAATGACTTCACACTGGAGGGTCTTGGAAAGAAAGACATGAGAGGAAATATCGGTTCTAAAAGGGTGCCCCGCAAATAATAATTTTCCCATCCACAAGGCATCCCCTTCCCCTTCGAAAAAAAGATGAGAGGGAATTGAAATAATTTCATATTGATGATGAAGAAACCATTCCTTAAAATAGTCCCGCTCCCGCTGACGTTCAGGAAATTTAAAATTCGAAAGAATAATTTGACGTCCCGCCACTAATCCCCCGTTTGCTGTAAAAACCAAATCAGGAAGTTGAGGCTGAGGCTCCATCAAATTCACCTTGAGTCCAAACTTTTCAGTCAGAGCTCGATAAAGAGAATTCCATTGATTTCGAGCCTTTTCCGTATCTGCCTGGTTTTTCAAGCTCATCCAGGGATTGATTTCATATTCGATTCGATAATAATCCGGCGGACACATGAGAAGGGCATTTTTGGGAGGGGGGTATTGAATTTTACTCAACGGGTAAATCCCAGGCATGTCATAGGCTGCTCAAAAATTCCAGGTGCCAGGCCGCAGCCTTAAGGGCGGCTGAGGCGTACGAAATATGTACGGTGAAGGAGACCGAAAGGCGAGAACGCAGCACATGGAAGATTTTCAGCAGCCTGTTTCATGCAGCGACGGCTTCTTCTTCATACTGACATTCCTTATTCGCACACTTCACCTTGATTCCCGCGCGGGAGACTTTTTCAACAAGATAGGGAGCCTGGCATTGAGGACAAATTTTGGGAACAGGACGGTCCCAAACCGCGAAATCACACTTGGGATAGGCGGTGCATCCATAGAACACCCTCCCTTTTTTTGATCGTCTCTGCGTGACCTCGCCGTTACACCCTTCACGAGGACATTTGACTCCAATACTTAATGCTTTTGTGGTCTTGCACTCCGGGTAATTGGAACAGGCCATAAACCGGCCGAATCTCCCCACCTTTATAATCATTGGCTGGCCGCATTTTTCACAAATCTCATTCGTCGAAACTTCCTTTTGGATGACCTTGATCTTTCCGTCAGCATCCTCCATAAAATCATGGGTATTTTTACATTCGGGATAGCCCGGACAGGCCAAGAACCGACCGTTTCTACCCCATTTTATGACCATCTTTTTTTGACATCGTTCACAGGGGATGTCCGTCGGGATTTCTTCTCTCTTGACATCTCTCATCTCTAACTGGGCTTTTTCGAGATCTTTTTCAAAAAGCTTATAAAAATCCTTCACGGTGTCGGTCCATTTTTTTCCGCCTTCTTCGACGTTATCCAGATTTTCTTCCATCTTCGCTGTAAATTCAGGATTGACCAGGTCGGGAAAAGACTCCACTAATAGACCGTTGACGATTTTCCCCAGTTCAGAAGGTTTAAGCCGGCCCTCAATCTTTTCAACGTAATCTCGATCCTGAATCGTGGAGATAATCGTCGCATAGGTGCTTGGTCTCCCAATCCCGTTCTCCTCCAATTCCTTGATTAACAGGGCCTCGTTATACCTGGGAGGCGGCTGGGTGAAGTGTTGTTTAGGTTCAAGATGATCAAGGGGCAACCTCTGACCTTCCGCAAGGTTTGGAAGCGTATGTTCTTCGTCGTCCGTTTCATTCTCTTTCTGGTCACCCTGTTTTTCCGTTCCATTTTCCTCTTTTCCTTCAGAGTACACGATGGTAAAACCTGGGAAGACGACAATGTTTCCGTTTGCCCGAAAGAGCGCGTCGCCCGCCTTAATATCGACCTTTGTCACTTCCAAAATTGCAGGCCTCATTTGGCTGGCCATAAACCGGTTCCAAATAATCTTGTAAAGAAGATATTGATCTTTAGAGAGAGAAGCTTTAATCGTCTCGGGATCATAACTTAAAGAAGTCGGACGGATTGCTTCATGCGCATCCTGCGTGTTTTTCTTGCTTTTATAGACATTCGGCTGATCAGGGAGATACTCCCTCCCATATTTTTGAGAAATCAGATCAATGGCCTCCTGCTGGGCGTCCGGGGAAATACGGATGGAATCCGTTCTCATATAGGTAATTAATCCCACCGGACCTTCCTCTCCCAGTTCAATCCCTTCATAAAGCTGTTGAGCGAGCATCATCGTCTTTTTTGGAGTAAAGCGAAGCTTACGAGAACCCTCCTGCTGCAATTTACTGGTGATAAAGGGAGGCACAGGATTCCGCTTTCTTTCCTTTTTCTCTATTTTTTCGACAACAAAATCTCTGGTCTCAAGCTGACGGAGCAGGGTTCGGGTGACTTCTTCATTCGCCAACGAAAGAGGATTATCCCCTATGGAAATCAACTTTGCCGAAAAAGGGGGTGGATTCTCGGAGGAAAGGTGTGCGGTAATCGACCAGTATTCTTCGGAAACGAATTTTAAAATTTCCGCCTCCCTTTCACAGATCATCCTCACGGCAACCGACTGAACCCTTCCTGCAGACAATCCCCGTTTGACCTTTTCCCATAAAAGAGGACTGATCGTATACCCGACAATCCGGTCGAGGACCCTTCTGGCCTGCTGGGCGTTAACCTTGTTCAGATCGATCTCTCCAGGCTCGTCCATTGCTTTTTTAATCGCTTTTTGGGTAATCTCGTTAAACAATACCCTGAATATTTTTTGGGACGATTTTTTCTTTTTACCGGATTTTTTCGACCCGCCTGAAATTTCTTCCGCAATATGCCATGCGATCGCTTCCCCTTCACGGTCAGGATCGGAAGCCAGGTAGATCTTGTCCGCTTTTTCGGCGGCTTCGAGAATTTCATCCAGAATTTTTTTCTTGCCGCGGATTACCGTATATTCCGGCTTGAAATTTTTTTTAAGATCAATCCCCAACTTGCTTTTTGGAAGGTCCCTGATATGTCCCACCGAGGCTTTAACCGTATAATTTTTTCCAAGATATTTATTAATCGTCTTTGCTTTTGAGGGAGACTCAACAATAATAAGTGATTTAGCCATGGTTTACCTTATTCATATCAGTTCTAATAAAATGGTTCCCGTCGAGCTGGCTGACCAAACCTTTTAACTCCAAATGGAGCAGCACATCGGCACACCGATGGCTTGGAAAATCGGCGTGAAAGGCAAGGTCGTCCAGGTGGACAGGCTCCATGGATAGTATATCATAAATTTTTTTCTCGTCCGGGTTCAAATCCGAAAGATCGGGATAAGAGATCGATTCCAGGATAACTTTGTGCTTCTGGAAAGGTTCGAAAAAACCGGTGTGGATCTGAAGCTTCACCTCTTCCAGGATATCAGAAATATTTTCAACGAGTTTTGCGCCCGATTTAATGAGCAAATGCGTTCCCCTGCTCAGCTCGCTATGAACGGATCCTGGAACGGCAAAGACCTCCTTCCCTGCTCTAAAGCCATAGAGGCCGTAATGAGCGACCCGCTTTTTTCCGTCGCCTCAACGACCACCACACCCAGAGATAAACCGCTGATTAGACGATTTCTTTTAGGAAAGTTTTCTGGAGAAGCCTGCATTCCCATTGGAAATTCGGTCATTACGGCTCCCTGGGCGCTAATGGCTTCTTTAAGTGGCACCGCCCCGAACGGGTAGTTCACATCGATTCCACACCCTAAAACGGCAAGGGTTCTTCCCCCCGAACTCAGAGCCGCCTGGTGGGCGATTTGATCAATTCCCAATGCAAAGCCGCTGACGACGGTCAATTGGGCTCGCGCAAGATCGGAACCCAACGCTTTGGCGATCTGTTTGCCATACAGGGTCGGTTTTCGGGTTCCCACAATCGCAATAGCCCGGGTATCTTGTTTAAATATTTCCCCCGTCATGTAAAGAAAAGGAGGAGGGTCATAAATGTTTTTTAATGGGGCCGGGTACTGGGGATGAAAATAATGGATAAAAGAGACCTGGTGGACATCGATTTTCTCCAATTCGTCGGTAACAGCCTTCTCGTTTCCCTTAAAATGAAGGATTTGATCGACCGCTTTCTCAGGCATTCCGTCCACCCCGGTCAGTTCTTTTCGCGAGGATGAAAAAACAGCTTCAGGAGAACCGATTTCATCCAGTAAACGTTTAAAAAGGACGTTACCAATTCCGCTGATGTTTTTTAATCCAATCCATTCGTACCGCTCATCATCCATCAATTTTAAACCATAGTCACGTTATAGTGTTCCAGATGCATGTTATGATCCGGCTTAATGATAATCCTCTTTTTAAAGGCCTTCTCTAAATCCTCAACCCCTTGCCGCTCCTCGTCATACATTAAATTAGCCACTGAAGGATGAGCCGTAACGATAACTTTCTTTTCGCGGGGAGAATTTCCGATCCGTTTGATTTCCCTGAAAATTTCATAACAGATCGTGGAAGCCGAACGGATATGTCCTCTCCCCTCGCAGTAATGACAGGGCTCGCAAAGTATCCTCTGGACGTCATCCCGGGTCCTCTCCCGTGAAAGTTCAATCAATCCCAGTTCCGAAATTTTCAGGATGTTAATCCTGGCTTTATCCTTGGACATCGCCTCCTGAAGGGATTGGAAAACCTTCTCTCTATTTTTTTCTTTTTCCATATCGATAAAATCAATGGTAACGATCCCCCCGATATTTCTTAACTTTAATTGATAGGCAATCTCTTTCAAAGCCTCGAGATTGGTTTTAAGGATCGTTTCCTCGAGATCTCGTTTTCCGACATATCTTCCCGTATTCACATCGATCACGGTCAACGCTTCAGTCCTGTCAAAAACCAGATATCCCCCTGACTTGAGCCAAACTTTCCGGGCAAGAGCTTTTGAAATCTCGGTTTCAATCTCATAGGCGTCAAAAATGGGCTCTTCTTTCGTGTAAAGCTCCACACGGCTTGCCAATTCTTGAAGATACATTTTGGCATAATCTTTAATTCGTTCGTATTCGGCTCTTGAATCAATCACCAGCCGATCCACTTTCTTTGTAAAAAGATCCCTGACCGTCCGGAAAATAAGGTCCAGGTCGATATGGAGTAAAGCGGGAGCGCTCATTTTCTCTTTTTTCTTCAGCATGCTTTGCCAAAGAAGCTCCAAAAATTCCATATCCGATTTAAATTCTTCTTCCGTGGTGCCTTCACTGACTGTTCGAATAATATAGCCCGTACCCGGCTTCCTAAGCCTGTAAAGCATCTCTTTTAATCTTCCTCTTTCTTCACCGCTTCCAATTCTCCTGGAGATGCCAATATGATTCACTGTCGGCATATAAACAAGGTACCGGCCTGGCAGAGAAACATACGTCGTCACTCTCGGCCCCTTTGTCCCCATCGCATCCTTAGACACCTGGACTAAAATTTCCTGGCCCTCTTTTAACAGATCTTCGATCGAGCGAGGAGACCGGCGTGATTTCGGGCGGTTTTTCAAATGCCTCGATGACCGATGTTTCGGTCTGGATTGAACCTTATTCGTTGTTGAAACCGGGGTTTCCTTTTTTGCCTCTCCCGATGAGGGATCGATCACGACTTCCTGAGGAACCGGTGCCTGGGCCACCTCAGAAACAGGAGCGGCCTCTGTTAAATTTGTTTCGTTCGGAACAGTCTGGTTTAAAGGTTCGTCCCGGATCGCCGGAGCAAGAAATGAGGTCTCGTCAAAAGCCCGGGGAGTTAAAAAATCCGTTTCAGCAGGTGTCGGGTCGTCTAAAGGGGGAACTTCGGAAGGGACTTCTTCTAAAATATTTTCCGGCTCTTCCTGAAGGTCGGCGGATTCTTCCTCGGAAAAAGGGAGAATAACCTCCTCTTCACCGTTCGTTTCTTCGCCCTCTTTGTTTCTCTCTTCCAAGAAATATTTTTCATAATCTTCAACGCCTGAGGAAACATCGGACACATACAAAAACGCCGCTTTTTCGACCCCAATATCCACAAAGGCAGCCTGCATTCCAGGCAACACCTTAACGACCTTCCCTTTATAGACATTTCCGACAATTCCTCTATCTTTTTTACGGTCTATATAAAATTCTGTCACCGTTCTGTTTTCTAAAATCGCGACGCGCGTCTCTTCATTAGTCGCGTTAATGACAATCTCAATTGACATTTTTTTCTCCTACAAGGCAAATAAGTCCTCCTCTCCAAAGATAAAAGGATTTTTGCTTTGTTCTTAAGATAAATATATAGAAGGGTCGGAACGTAAATTCCGTGAAACCTTCCGCTTAAAATTAATAAAACAACATAAATCTTCGGATTTTAACATTCATCAGTAAACCCAACGCCGCCATTGTCGTCACCATTGCGGTCCCTCCGTAACTCATTAAAGGAAGAGGCACCCCGACAACCGGCATCATTCCCAGGGTCATCCCGATGTTGACGATTAAATTAAAACCTATCATCCCAACAATCCCCGCGGCCAGAAACGTTCCTAAAGAGTCTTTCGCCTTGAAAGCGACATCTATTCCCCAAAGGAGCAGGAGACCGAATAAAACTAATAAAACGATAATTCCAATAAATCCCCATTCTTCAGCGAAAACAGCAAAAATAAAATCGGTATGACCCTCTGGCAGAAATTTGAGCTGACTCTGGGTGCCTCCCAACAAACCATTGCCAAAAATGCCCCCCGACCCAATGGCGATTTTGGATTGAATAATATGGTACCCGGTGCCCGACGGGTCGACGGTTGGATTAATAAAGGTCAAAAGGCGATCTTTCTGGTAGCTCTTTAAATGATGCCAGAAAAAATTCCATAAAAAAGGAAGAAGCATCAAAAAGATGAGACCAATAAAGACGAGCGACCGGGAACGAAGTCCAACGAGAAACATCATTGAAATAAAGATAAAGGTCATGGAGAGTCCCGTTCCTAAATCAGGCTGTTTTAAAACCAAAAAAAACGGAATTCCCAGCAAAACGACAGGAAAAATCAATTGAGTCATTCTAAACCCGCTCCCCTGGGCGTTTTCAGAAAAATATTTCGCCAGCACAAGAAGAATCCCTAATTTAGAGAACTCTGACGGCTGAAATGAAATGAAACCAAAGGAAAGCCACCTTTGAGCCCCCAGCCCGACCTTCCCCACGAACATCACCAGCAAAAGAAGGATCACGACAACCGCATAAACGAGATAGGCGTATCTGGAAATGGTGTGGTAATCAATGACAACCGCAATAAAAAAAACAATCATTGAAATCATGATCCAGTAAATTTGTTTCACGTACAACATCGATTTCATCTGTTCCTTATATGCCGAGACACTATAAATCGATAAAACACTGACACATAAAATAGAAAAAACAATCAGGAGAAATTTCCAGTCAAATTTGGTGATGAGGCGTCTATCAAACATTTTAGTCCTCCCCGCCTTCGGGAATCCGGCTCTGTGACCGTCCGTCCAAAGTCACTCTGTCGGAAGGCCCGGAGGGGTTCCTGTCCGGTTTTTTAACTAAATAAGCTTCTAAAACTTTTTTAGCCACCGGCGCCGCGGCAGATCCACCATGTCCGCCATGTTCTACGAGCACGGCAACCACGATTTTTGGGTCCTGATAAGGCGCGAACGCCACAAACCAGGCATGATCCTGCAGAAATTTTGGCAACATTTTGGAATTTAGATTGCCTCCCGCCCCGGCTTTCGCGGCAATCACCTGTGCGGTGCCCGTTTTCCCGGCCGTTTCAAAATATTCCGACCGGGCGGTCCCAGCGGTTCCATGAGGCTCCTGCACCACACCTCTTAACGCCTCACGAACGACGTCCAAAGTTCTCTTTGAAATCTGATGGGTGTCCAGCAAAACGGGTGGAAAAACAATCGGTTGATCGGTTTCCTGGCCGGAAACGGCGCGAAGAAGCCTGGGCTTATACCGGTATCCTCCGTTCGCCACCTGGGTCATCATATAGGCCGCTTGAAGGGGCGTAAAGTTGACATAGCCCTGGCCAATCGAAACCGAAAGTGTTTCGCCGGGAAACCAGCGCTCTCTCCGGGTTTTTAATTTCCATTCAGAAGAGGGAATAATTCCCTCCTTTTCCGAGGGAAGATCAATTCCTGTCGCGCGTCCCAGCCCGAATTTATGAGCCTGTTCAGCAATCAGGTCCACCCCAAGCTGGTCGCCCAGCTTATAATAGTAAACGTCACAACTCTCCACAATTGACCGGTGAAGATCAACAGCCCCGTGGCCCCCTTTTTTCCAGTCCCTAAAGACTCTCTTTCCGAACGGGAAAACCCCGTGGCAATCAATTTGTTTTGAGGGATCGATCTCGTGCGCTTCAAGAGCCGTGATTGCCAGTAAAACCTTGAAAACTGACCCTGGCGGATAGGTTCCCTGAATCGCTCTGTTGTTTAATGGCTTAAAAGGGTCCTTGATCAGGGTATCCCAATCGTTTTGGCGGATCCGCCCTGAAAGATTTTGAGGGTCAAATCCAGGATGGCTGGTCATAGCCAAAATATCCCCGGTCCCGGGATCCATCGCGACGACAGCTCCGGCTTCATCGCCAAGGGCTTCTTCGGCCGATTTTTGGGTATCCAGGTCGATCGTCAGATAAAGGTCCTTGCTTCCCTCCGGTTCCTTGATATTTAAAATTTTAATTTCATGCCCCAAAGCATCAACTTCAATCCCTTTTTCTCCAGGTTCTCCGCGAATAAATTGGTCATATTTTTTTTCAATTCCGTATTGACCGATTAAGGTGCCTTGCGGAAGGTTTTCATAATCTGGAGAATCCATCTGTTTTTCATTGATCTCGCTGACGTAACCCAGTACATGGGCGGCTAATTTTCCGTATACATAGTTTCTCTGATATTCCACCTCAATCTTCAAACCCGCAAGTTCTAGCTGGTCCTCTTCAAACAGGGCCACTTCCCTCAGGGTAAGACCGTCTTTAATCTTAACCGGCAAATAAGGAGAAAACTGGCGTTGAGATACTTTTTTCTCAATCTCTTCAACCGTAAACCCTAAAACTTCGCTAATTTTATGAATGACGTAATCCCGACTCTTCACGTCTTCGGGAATTAAATAGAGTGTAAATCCAGGCACATTATTAATTAAAATATTCCCATTTCGATCGAAAACTTTACCGCGTCTGGGCTGAATAAACACCTCTCTCACCCGATTATTTTCAGACTGTTCGTGGTAAAAGCTCCCGGCGGTAATCTGAAGCGACCAGGATCGGAATAAAATGCTTCCGAATCCAAAACCCAGGACAATCAATAAAAAAACAATTCTCCGTTGTATTTTTTTAAGATTTTCTTGAGGTAAAGAAGGATATTCTTTCAAGCGCCCCTGTCTCACTAAAAAACTCTTTATTTTTTAAAAATTTCATCAAAATCCAAAATAAAAACGATCCTAAAAATGCGTCATAGACTCCCTTGGGAAAAAAAATAGCCTTCCAGGGATAAGGGATGGAACTCCCTGTCAAAGACAAATTTAGAAAAGTAAAAATTAAAAAACTATGGAATAAAGAAAAAATAAATAAAACAATGGAATTAAAAAACAACCTTAAATTCAATAACGTTTTTCTAATCATTCCTGCGGTCAATCCCAGAAGAATTCCGCTTTCCATCTGAACCAACCCTGTTCCGCCCGATAAACCATCCGAAATCAATCCGACAATTCCTCCAACAAGAGCTCCAAAGGCGTTTCCAAATAAAAGCCCGGTAAAATAAATGACCAGAAAACCTAAATCCGGTTTGATGTCGCCAATAGAAAAGTAGTCTGCCATTAATCCCTGCAACGGAATCGTAATCATTAAGATTAAGGCATAAATCCAAACCTTCATTTCTTATTTTTCCCCTTGAACAGAAGTCTCATCCGGGGAAGAAGTGATGACCATGACCTCTTCCAATCGCGAAAAATTAACGGCTGGGGCCACTTCCACCGACAAAAATGGACCCGCATAGACAAAGTCTTTTGATTTTCTTCTGTCCAATTCTGTTTTTTGGTCAATTTTAACAACGCTTCCGATTTTCAAGCCTTTCGGAAAAGTCGGGGTCAGACCCGAAGTCAATACGGGATCTCCAACCTCAAGTTTTAGATCTAAAGACAAATACTTGATTCTCGCAAGGCCATGCGTGGTCCCCTCTAAAATTCCCTCGTCCCGGCTTCGGCTGATTAAAACAGGAACGGCGCTGTTACGGTCTGTAATCAAAAGGACCACCGAGCTCTTTGCGCCCGATTTCAAGACGCGCCCGACGATACCGGAGAAGGTAATGACCCCCATGCCGGGAAGGACACCGGCATCGGTTCCTTTATTAATCGTCAAGGATTGGTACCAGTTTGACGGGTCCCGCATGATGACTTGAGCGGCTGTGAGCTTCAGGGGAACAGGAAGGGCAATCTCAAGAAGTTGTTTTAAACGGAGGTTTTCTTTCTGACTTTCTTTGAGTTGAAGGTTTTCACCTTTTAAAACCTCAACCTCGGACTGGAGACGAGTGTATCTGTTTTGGGTATCGACAAGGTCAATATAATGGGTCCAGACCTTTGAAATCCCGTGAATAATCGTATTTCCGGTTAATTCGATCAGATAACCAATAGATAAGATCGGATTTTGAAAATAGGAAGGAACAGCCTTCCTTATATCCAGGGAAACCCCGATCACCAGGATCAGAAGAATGGAAATTGAAAGGAAAAGTTTTTTATAAAAACGATTGCTTCGTTGAAAACGGAAAATGCTCATAGGCCCGTAAAAGGGAGCCACAAAAACAAGGGAGCGAAATTAAACTGGTCTCTCTATTGAGCCATGATTGAGACTTTTCTCAAGAGTTCGAGTGAATCCAACGCTGTGCCTGTTCCTAACACGACAGTCGTAAGAGGATTGTCCACCGTGATAATGGGAAGATTGGTTTCCTCCCGCAATCGAATGTCCATTCCCCTTAGGAGAGATCCCCCTCCCGTTAGAACAATTCCCCGATCAATAATATCTCCAGATAGTTCAGGAGGCGTGTTCTCTAAAGCCAATTTAATGGCATTCACGATCGCACTAATCGGTTCAGCTAAGGCTTCTCTCACCTCCGCATCATCAATGACAAGTGTCTTTGGTATCCCTGAAATTAAATCCCTTCCTTTAATAGAAAAAGTCTTTCGTTCATCCGGAGGATAGGCTGAGCCTATCTCAAATTTTATCAATTCAGCCATATGATCTCCGATGAGCAGGTTATATTTCCTTTTAATATAATTAACAATTGCGTCATCCATTTTGTCGCCGCCGACCTTCACTGATTCGCTGTAAACAATGCCCGCGAGGGAAATGACCGCAACATCCGTCGTTCCGCCGCCAATATCCACAACCATATTTCCAGCAGGCTCCTCAATCGGAAGACCTGCCCCAATCGCCGCCGCAATCGGCTCTTCGATCAGATACACTTCCCTTGCTCCAGCCAATTCGGCAGAATCTTTCACGGCCCTTTGTTCCACCTGAGTGATTTTCGAAGGCACGCAAATAATGATTCTTGGACGAACGAAAGTGCTTCGGTTATGCGCCTTTGTAATAAAATGCTTCAACATTTTTTCGGCAATCTCAAAATCCGCAATCACCCCGTCTTTCATCGGTCGAATTGCGACGATATTTCCCGGCGTTCTTCCCAGCATTTTCTTGGCTTCCGCGCCCACAGCTAACACTCTTCCGCTTTTTTTCTCAATGGCAACAACGGAAGGTTCATTGATCACGATTCCCTTCCCTTTTAAATAGACCAGGGTATTTGCGGTTCCAAGATCAATCGCCAAATCATTAGAAAACATCCCTAACAAACTACTTGTTAAACCCACGCGCACTCCCCGTACAAAGAATTAAAGATTTTTAATTTCAAAACTCTCGCTGTCAAGGACCTGAGTTTTCGCCAGCTCATCGCCGATTCTTAAACCTTTTTCATTTCCTATCATTAATAATAGCTCAAATCCGATAATCAGGAAGAAAAAAATCCACCCGAGGTAAGGAATAAATAAAAACAAATACCCGATCAATAAGGGAAAATTACGGATGATGGATTCTCGAAATGAAGCGTTTTTATTTTTATGCGGCACAAACGTTTGAAGACCCACCAATAACTTCCCAATACTTTTCCCGTGAAACAAACCGTCCGCAATTAAAAGATAGGTAATACTTAAATAGATTCCTGTCGGCGGGAAAATCTGCCTAAAAATAGCCAAAATTAAAAAATCTACCCCTTTGGCTATAACCCGATGAAGAATAACCGCTTTCGGAAAGACTGCCTCCAATGCGGATGTCTGATCGACATAAACTCCCATTTTTCTTTGTTCTGCGCCCTGATTAAATAAACAAGTATATTTAATATGCCACGCTGAATTCTATAAGAATAAGGGAGATGTTTCAACAAAATTATTATTCAAGTCTTGTTAATTTAAAGAATCTGTTTTAAAATATAACTGCTATTTAGAAAAAAAGCAAACTTATGAAAGGACAGGGAAAGGCCTATGTTGAAGGTTTTAAGAGAGAGCGCTATTGAAAACCCATGGTTTTACCGCATTATCATGCTGATGATTGCAATCGCATTTGTAATCACGATGGGATGGGGGTTTGGAACCTCCAAATCAAATAAAAAAGATTATGTGGCAAAAGTGAACGGCGAACCTATTACCACGGAAGAGTTTCAGGATTCTTATCGTACGACAGTCGCTTTTTATAAGTCCATGATGAAAGACAAATTTAACGAAGACACTTTAAAACAAATGAACCTGAAAAAAAACGTGGTCAATAGTCTCATTGAGAAAAAACTCTGGCAAATGGCCGCAAAGGAAATGGGTATCACGATTTCCGACGAAGAGGTCCGGTCTCTTTTAAAGAATAACGAGCTTTTTCAAAAAAATAAGGTATTCGATGAAGCCACTTATCGACAAGTCTTGGCCTATAATCATCTCAAACCGGCTCTGTTTGAAGAGAGTCAACGGAAAGAGCTCCTTTATGAAAAAATCCGTTCAACCATCCGGGACTCCGTAACCTTGAGTCCTCTGGAAGAAGCGGTCAATTCGACCTCTCCTGAAGAAATTGAGCGTGTCACAAAAGATAAATTGAATCAAAAACGGGAAAAAGCGGTTCAAAGCTTTTTAGTAAACCTGAAAGCAAAAGCTGAGATTGAAATAAAAAACGAACATCTGGAAGGTTAACTTTTTCAAATCCGCAGGCTCTCTCACAACAACATGGACTTCAAACTCCTTCTCACGGAGGAGCTTCGCAAGCCGGTTTCCGATGAAACAGGTTAGTCCGGTCAGAAAATATTTTAATGGAGGAAATCAGCCTGGCTTTGGCGGTGCGCTTTCATCATACAGCGGTTCATGACGACTTCAAGCCCCGCTTTTTCTGCCCGCGCCGCCGCTTCCGGGTGGACAATTTCCTCCTGCATCCAGATCACTTTCGCGCCAATGGCAATAGCTTCTTCTACAATTCCCGGCACCTCCCCGGAAGGCCTGAAAATATTGACGATGTCAACTTTTTCAGGAATCTCTCGTAAGCTGGAATAGACCTTCTGTCCTAAAATATCCCCCTTTGCCGAAGGATTGATTCCTATGATGGTATATCCCTGTTCTTTCAGGTATTTAGGGACAAAATGGGCCGGTTTCTCTGAATTGGTGGAAAGCCCTACCACAGCAATGGTCTTATACTTTTGCAAAATTTTCTGCTCCTTTGACTGATCCATACCTTATCCTCCATTTTCTTTAAAAAGTGGTGACGTCAAGAATTATGGCCGCCAGTAAGCGACGATATCCCATAAAATAGTTTCTCTACAAGATATTCCGCTTTTTTTCCTCAAACTCCTCTTTTTGGATTTCCCCACGGGCATACCGTTTCTTCAAAATCTCCAGGGCTGACTCTTCTGATTTTCTGACTTCTCCACCACTGCTTTTTTGCACAGCCCAGACCACTAACAGGATTCCCCCCGCAATCACCAGGATCCAAAAAACCGTGCCGAACAACATCCAGAGCCCCATGCCTCCACCCATTATGCCGTCATACATCATTGTTTCGCCCCCCTCTCGTCCGATGGAACCTATTACATTCCTGATATTATACAGATTAACCTCCTGGCCAATCCATAATGTTTTAGGGTTTTTCTTTATTCGCAAGTCATATTGGAAGCCAACCTCTCTTTTAAAAGAAGCGAAAAGGTATGATCCAGCGCCTTCCGGTTAGAACGTCATGACCTGTTTGCTTTCTTTGACCCAGCGGGCCAGATCTGCCATGACCCCGATCACAACCCCGTGGATCAGATTTTCGGTCTTAAGCCCCCTGACCTTGCAGCAGGTCCCGCAGGCCTGTACATCAACCCCCTTGGCGATGAGCTGTTCCAGCATCTTGCCGAGATTATAATACCCCGCTGGAACTTCCTGGCCCAGCTTGGCCATCCCCACGCCATCCCCCAGCAGGAAAATATTGAGCCGGGTTTCCTCCGCGGTCATAAGCGCCTGGGCCAAACGAAGAGCATTCCAGGGTTTTTCGGTTCCGTAAGGGGTGTCTTGAATGATTAATGTTATCATGTCCATGGATCTATCTCCTTTCTTTGCTTTCACGCGCAGCCCGGTTAGGGGCCAGATCAAATTTCTCAGACCCCGGTTTGTCCCCGGCCAGTCGTAGCCTGCCGGTCGCCCCGACCAAGGGGGTAGCTTCCGGTTTTTCCCACAAAAGGGAGCATTAGCATCCAGGGAAGGGTGAGCCGGTCGGGATTCCTGAACTGATCGAGCCCTATGGTCATCCCCACCTGTCCTTTTTCAGGATCCGTCCGGTATGTTCCCAGGAGCCTGTCCCACCACGGGAGATTAAACCCAAAGTTGCTGTTGGTTTCTTCGCGAATAATGGAATGGTGAATCCGGTGCATGTCGGGAGTCACGACGACCCATCGCAGGACAAGATCCAGCCCCTTCGGCATACGGACATTGCTATGGTTGAACATGGCGGTGCCATTGAGCAGAACCTCAAAGAGGAGTACGGCCAGGGGCGGGGCGCCGATCAGGATCACAGCGGCCAGTTTGATAGACATGGACAGAATAATCTCCACCGGATGAAATCGGGCGCCGGTGGTAACATCTACATCCAGGTCGGCGTGATGCATCATATGAATCCGCCACAGGAAGGGGACTGCATGGAACATCACATGCTGAAGATACAGCACGAGATCCAGGATGACCACCGCTGCAATCCCGGACATCCATTCAGACCACCCCAGAAGATGAAGTACGCCCCAGCCTTTCTGATTAACGATGACAGCCAACCCAACCGCCTGGATAGAGAAAAGAAAGCGGACAACGAAAGTATTCAGAAAGACGATACTCAAATTTGAAAACCAGCGCTGCGTCTTCGAGGTGGTCAGCGGGCGGCACGGCGCCAGGACTTCCCAGAGGGCCAACAAGATAAAGGTGCTCAAGAAACCCGTCAGCCGGACAAGCGGTTCATTTGGCATTTTTGGCCTCCCCGG
>JACOTA010000009.1 GCA_016178585.1 Nitrospirota bacterium | reverse complement strand
CTCTCTCCCCCCTCCAGGATTTCCCTGGACAGGCTGACCTTGGATTCAATCATCGCGTCAATCTTTTCTTCCAACGTCCCCTTGCAAATAAACTTGTGGACAAGAACCTTCCGTTTCTGACCAATTCTAAATGCCCGGTCTGTCGCCTGATTCTCAACGGCGGGATTCCACCAACGGTCGAAGTGAATGACATGCGAAGCCTCTGTGAGGTTAAGGCCGGTGCCGCCAGCCTTCAATGACAAAATGAAAAACGGGGGTCCATCGTCTCTTTGAAACTTATCGACCAGCTCCATCCGTTTTTTGACCTGAATTCCGCCATGCAGGACAAGACCAGGGCGGTGAAAAAGACTCTCTAAAAATCGTGAAAGAGGTTCAGTCATTTCTTTAAACTGGGTAAAAACCAGTACCTTTTCCTGCTTTTCGAAAATAACCTCGCAGAGTTCTCTGAGTCTTAAGAACTTGCCGCTTTCGCCTTCTGGGAAACCAGAGGTTTTAACAAATTGCGAAGGGTGATTGCAGATTTGTTTAAATCTCATCAGATAGGAGAGGATGATTCCACGGCGCTTGATCCCTTCACTGTTTTGGATCTCCCGGGCCAAAGACTCAACCGACTTCTGGTACAAAGCCACCTGGGCTTTGGATAACGGGCAATAGGTTTTAATTTCGGTTTTGTCGGGCAGATCGCTGATGATACTCTTATCGGTCTTCAGCCGTCTTAAGATATAAGGGCTCACCAGAGACCGTAAAGAGGCATAAGGGCTTTCTCCGCTTCCGTTTCCTCTTTTAATGAAACTTTCAAACTCCTTTGATGATCCAAGAAGACCGGGGGAAACAAAATCAAAAAGCGACCAGAGATCTGACAAATGATTCTCGACGGGAGTCCCGGTTAAGGCCAGCCTGTGGCTGCTCTTTAAAGTCTTTAGCGCCCGGGTCTGTTTGGCTGCGGGATTTTTAATGGCTTGCGCTTCATCCAGAATCACTAGGCCCCAGTTCTGCTCTGAAAGCCATGGAAGCCGTGCGACCGAACCGTAGGTCGTGATAAAAAGATCTGGGTCAAAGCGGACAGGTTTTCTTGTCCCATCGGCAGACGGGTGGGCAATCCAATATTTTAAGGAAGGAGCAAATCGATCAATTTCTGATTTCCAGTTGCCGATTAACGAAGCGGGGACAATTAAAAGGGTAGCGGGGTCCTCTGCCTTTTGTTTCCCTTGTTTCAACAAGAGGAGGGAAATCACCTGAACGGTTTTTCCCAACCCCATGTCGTCAGCGAGAATGGCTCCCAACCGAAGGTGATGGAGCAGATTCAGCCATGTGACCCCTTGATTCTGGTAGGGTCTCAATCTGGTCTTCAGATTTTTACTAAGAATCTGGTCAATCTCGCGGCTGGCTTCAGGACGCTTCATTTGATCCAGCATCTCCTGCAGCCACTTTCCCGAGATGATGCGAGTTAAAACGGGAGAATCTTGAGGACCCTCTAGAATCGATCCGACGCCATCCATTCCTGAAAGCCAACGAAGTCCCTCGGCAAAAGTCACTCCGCCGTCTTTGACCTGTTTGGCCACTGTTCTCCACTTTGTGAGGAGGTCCTTGAGTTTTTCTTGATCTACCTCAACCCATTGCCCCTTGAAAAACACCAAATGCTCACTTCGCTCAAGGAGCTCCTGGATCTCCTTTTCACTTAATTGTTCTTCGCCCAACACCACAGACATGGAAAAATCAATCAGCGCGTCAAAACCGATCCCTTGAGCCTGCTTTTCTCCAAGACGGACTGCGATCTGAGGTCTGCCGGGCTGTTTTGATCTCCACCAATTGGGGACCTTAACAACAACGCCGGCTTTTTCAAAAAGCGGAATATCCTTGAGAAATTGATAGGTCTCTGCGGCAGTCCATGCCAGCGTGTGAAACAGCTCTCCAGAATCAACACGCTCTTTCAGGAACCCGCTTTCCTGAGAGGCTTTCTGAATGGGGGCCAATAACCGCAGCAAAATATTTTTCTGTTTTTCCCCCGAATAGTCTTCAAGCGCCCTGCTCAACGGCAAATGCTGGGACCTGCCATCCCTGGATACCTGGTTTGCATACGTCGCAAGAAAAGCAAACGGCCTTTCCTCTGAATTTTTGTTTTCCGCCAGATGAAAACAGACTCGCCCAAGGAGGTTCCAGCCTGAATGCCTTGAGGAAAAAAATGAAGCAATGTCTTTCCCAAATTCTTTAATTTCAATTCGAAGAGCCGCCTCCAGTTCTCTCCAGAGAGTCAAAAGACATTCCTGATCAACATATTCCGCCCCTTTTATGGGGGGAACGGTTAACAAAAACCGTTCCAAATCCTCCCTGGGCAATTCGATCTCAATGGGGTCCTGGTTCAGATCGTGCCGGTCAAGATTGGGTGTTGCGGAAAACAGCGACAGGTAGAGGCGTGAAAAATCCTTCCAATAAGCGAAAGAATATTCTTCAGAAAATTCCCCTTCGGCAATATCGAGATAGAGTAATCCGTGGCCTGAGCTTCTTCTGAAAGCGCTTTCTAATTCCTTAAATTGGTCAAGATCTTCCCCCTTAAGATAAAGCCTATGATGGGGTGAAACTAAAATGCCTGGCATTAACCCGATCCAATTTTTTTCAACCCAAGTAAACGGGTCCGGTCTTGGTTTATGATAAGTTTAATTTGATTTTTCAGCATGACCTGCGTCCTTTACGAATTGAATAGGCTTTTGCCCATTATCATGTCATGAATCGAGGATTATCTTATCAGAATAGAGGCGGAAGGAAAATTGATTAAGAAATTCCTTGTTGGGAGTCATTACCTGATTTTGACCCATTTTTTGAATAATGAAAAACTTGTTCCCTCGAGATATCAAATCTTAGACTTTTAGCCCAGCCAAAAGAGATGTTTCCGGGTGAGGGTTATTTTCCATCCCTAATTGTGGTACCGGTTCTATCAATTTTAAGGACTCAGTATAGCTTTTACTTCCGCGAGGGTGACCATAAGGATCATGGGATCAACCGGCGACGGGAAGAAGCCGCACTTCTCGTAGAATGCCTTTGCCTTTCCGGAGATCGCATGAACAAGGACTGCGCGTATTCCGGCGATTTCTGCCGCTTGCAGAATACGCTGAAGCGCATTGGCCAAAAGAGACCGGCCAAGGCCCTGGCCGTGCCATTCCTTATGGACAGCAAGACGGCCAATGATCATCACGGGAATGGGATCGGGCATATTGCGTCTGACTTTCCCGGGAGCTTGCGCCACGGCCAAGGCTCCTGTGGCGAGACAGTAATAGCCGACGATCTTGCGTTCTGTTGTGCAAACAACGTAGGTTCGGGACGCCCCGCTTCCCTCATTTTTAAGCGCGCGATTCTTGAGCCAGTTATCGAGGTCAGCTTCCCCTGAACTGAACATGAGGAGATCATGTTCAGGGCCAAGCGGTTCAGGAGCGCCAAGCCGCGCTTTCCCGGTTATTTTATCGCTGCCGGTCACTCCCAGGGAGCTTTCTCTGCGAGAAGCTTGCGAAGCTTCGCGTTCGTTTTAGGAGGAGAATCCAGAAGCGCCGTAAACGCCTTGAATTGCTCCTCGCTCAATGTGAAGTAGCGACGGTCCAGCAATACGTTTTCCGCTTCGCGGCAAGACGCTTCGAGCATAAAATCAGAGCGGTTTTTGCCGATGGCCTCCGCTGCCTTGTCAATTAGCTCGCGCTGGTTCGAGCGCGCGCGGATGGAGAGCACCACATCTCGCGTGGAAGTGGAATGGTGGTCGTTGGGTATGAAAGCCATGTTATTCTCCTTTGTATATACAATAACTATACACTAATGTATAGACACTATCAATACATTTCTGGCCGGAGGATGTCCCTGTTTCTTTTGGGTTATTATTATGAAAGAGTTTACGGCATGGCGTTGATGTTCTTGGTCATACTTTGGTCATAACCTGAGGGTAAAAAGGGAGAGGCAGATCGTGTAACTGCTTGAAAAAAGAGAAGCAACTGGCTTTGCCAGTGACGGACTTGGGAATGGTCGTAGTTAGACCGAGCGGAACGCGGGGTTCGGGGGCATTGAGAGTGAATTGCTCGAAGGCCCCTGATGTATGATGATAGGCGATGCAGGTCTCGAACCTGCGACCTCTGCCGTGTGAAGGCAGCGCTCTACCGCTGAGCTAATCGCCCTTTATCAATGCTTTTTGGTTTAAACTTTTCTTATTTTACCTGCAAGGAAAGAAAAAATCATCCTAAATTATTTTACGGGGATTTTTTTGGAAGAATAACAGGAAAAGAGCTCTGATTTGGTAAAAATTGCCTCAAAATTTAGCACCCATTTTAAAATCTCTTCTTTCCCCCCTTCTTCACGGTCAACCAGAGAGATGACCTTAACGATTTCCAGGTTCGCCTCTTTGGCCCTGGTTATCGCTTCGACGGTACTTTGACCCGTCGTTACAACATCCTCTATAATGACCACCTTATGAATTTTTTCGAGGTTCCCTTCTATCGAATTTTTTAGTCCATGTTCCTTTGGCTTTTTCCGGATCACGAAGGAATCGATTGGTCTTCCTTTTTGAAAACTGATCATCGAAACGGAAAACGCAATCGGATCTGCCCCAAGGGTCAATCCGCCAATCCCATCGACATTTAACCGGGAAACCTTTTCAAAAAGGATCTCTCCGATAAGGTTCATGGCTTCGGCATTGTAGGTGGTTTTTTTACAGTTGATGTAGAATTGACTCATTTTTCCGGAAACCAGCTTAAAAAGGGCTGTTTCGGAATATTGGAACGACTCTTTGACCAGTATTTCTAAAAGTCTTTTTCGGGCGATAAGGAGATCCATTTTCAGGGAAGTTTTTATCACATCGGGAAATGATTTACAAGGAATCTTCCCCTTTTACTTCAGGGAGCATGAGACCGGAGAATTAAAAAAAACCGATCAGGTCCAGAAGGTTTTCCCTCCGTATACCGGTCTAATTAAATCGTACATAGACACGATGCCGATAATTTTAGAATCTTCCGTTACGGCAAGATGCCTCACATGATTTTGAAACATCATATCGCTGGCCTCGTTATCGGTCTTTTCCTGATCAATGACAAAAGGAACAGACATGACATCCTCCACCTTGGTGACATAAGGATTTAAATCTTTTCCGAGGACTTTTCGAATAATATCCGCTTCCTCGATAATTCCCACAATGTCATCCCCTTTACGGATCAGGAGGCTCCCCAATTTTTTTTCAGCCATCAGGTTTATAACTTCCCGTACCGTTTTTTGTGCCTCAACCTTTACGGGGTTTTTTGTCATGATCTGTTTGATTTTTATCATCGGTAATCCTCCTTTTTATTCTTTTTCAGCTTCCCGGTGCCACTCGACCCGGACAAATTTATCATGGGGAAGGTCGTGTGTCCAGTGATAACTAACCTCTCCTTTAAAGGCCCGATGGATTTCTTTACCAATTCTTTGGGCAAGCTTCTCATTCGTGGTATGAATCTCGATCCTGTTTCCCATATCTTTCACAGAGAAAATTACCTCGAGGGGATTATCCTTTTTTGCCCTTGTTTCTTCATTTCGAATCAAATGGAGAATTTGATCCTTATGGGCGACCAGGTATCCTCCGCGTAAAGTTACGACGCCTCCCGGAAAATGATCTTTGGCCTTTCGGCAAGCCGGACAAACGGTTAGTTCCATCGGTTCATTTTGGGCTTGAAGAGCAAACGGGTCATCTTTTGCGTACCATCGTTTATGGTGATAGACCGACTGACAGATCTTACACTTTGCCGGTTCCGGCATTCCTTCCCTTGGGAGATAGGGGTCCGAAATTTTAGGTGCCGTTCCTCTTATAGGCTGAGGAACCCTATGTCTAATACTATTTTTATGTCCCATTTTTTTTACCTCCTTCTTAACTAAAGAAAGAGAGCAAAGGCTATGCCATTATTTATGGGTTAAGAGGCACGCCCAAAAATAAAAATTAATCAATACTTTCAATCAGGTATGTTTTTGTTTTTGACCCATAACCCGTTCAAGTCTCATAAAATCTTGAAACTTGTATAATTTACTGGACAGATAAAATAGGAAATCCTTTAAAAAACAAGACATTCTAAAATCTTAAAAACCGTCAAAAGAGTTAGACGGTCATAAAAAGTTAGACATTTCGTGTGGTATCTTTACTTTAGGAGTGTTCTTGAATTTTGGGGGATATTTCAACTATAGTGGCCGCAGGCGACCTTCTTAATTACTTTTGTAGATTCTTTCACGAGGAATGAGTGATTAAACCAACCCATTTAGAGCTTCAGTCAATTCAGGGACTTTCAGAACAGGAAGCAACGCGCAGGCTCAAAGAAGAAGGGTACAACGAACTCCCTGCAGACCGCTCCCGTGACCTTTGGGCCCTTCTCCTGGGAGTACTCAAGGAACCGATGTTTCTCCTCCTATTGGCCGCGGGTACGGTTTATATCGTTCTGGGTGATTTAGCTGGGGCGTTTACTCTGCTCGTTTCTATATTCGGAATCATCGGCATAACGCTTTACCAGGAACAAAAGGTTGAACGGGTTCTGGAAGCTCTGCGAGACCTTTCCAGCCCGCGAGCCCTTATCGTCCGGGATGGCAAACCGGTTCGGGTTGCGGGCCGTGAAGTGGTGAGAGGAGATTTTCTCGTGGTTGAGGAAGGAGACCGGGTGCCAGCCGATGCCGTCATTCTTTCCAGCAAAGGCCTGATGGTCGATGAATCCCTGTTAACTGGAGAGTCTGTTCCGGTTCGAAAGTTTCCAGATGAAAAAAAGAGCGTTATGGAGCGTCCAGGGGGGGAAGGCTCTTCTTTTCTCTATTCCGGTTCTCTCGTGGTTCAAGGAAGGGGAGTGGCCGAAGTTCTCGCAACGGGGCCAAACAGCGAGTTGGGCCGAATCGGCAAGGTGCTGCAAAAACAGAGCTTGGGGAAAACCCCCTTGCAGCAGGAGACCGGTCGGTTGGTGCGGACCGTTGCTGTATTGGGTCTTCTCTCGTGCGGATTGGTCGTTCTCATTTTTGGACTGATCAGAGGCGGGTGGCTGGAAGGTATCCTGAACGGACTGACGCTGGCGATGGCCATTCTTCCGGAAGAGTTTCCGGTTGTCTTAACCGTTTTTCTGGCTCTCGGGGCGTGGCGCATTTCCAGGCAGCGGGTTTTGACCCGGCGCCCCTCCGCGATTGAAGCGCTGGGTTCGGCCATGGTCCTCTGTGTGGATAAGACCGGCACGCTGACTCAAAACCGGATGGAGGTGAAAAAGCTCTTTTCCGGCAGCGCCGTTTACCCCGTTCAGAGCCATGACTCTGAACGCCTGCCGGAAAATTTTCATTCATTATTGGAATTCAGCATCCTTGCGAGCGAAATTAATCCTTTCGATCCGATGGAAAAAGCGTTCCAGGAATTGGGAAAACGATACCTTGTTCAGACGGAACATCTGCATAGCGACTGGACGCTTGTACATGAATACGCCCTTGAACCCGCTTTGATGGCCATGTCCCATGTCTGGAAAGCGTCAGACGGGGAAGAATTTGTCGTGGCAACGAAAGGGGCGCCGGAAGCCATCGCCGATCTTTGCCATTTGACTGAAACCAGGCAAGCGGACCTGGCCCGGCAGGCAACCGCCATGGCCGCCGAGGGATTACGCGTTCTGGGCGTCGCTAAAGCCTCCTTCCAGGGAAATCAATGGCCTTCTCTCCAGCATGATTTTAATTTTGAATTCGTGGGGCTTCTTGGCCTGGCTGATCCTCTTCGGTCGACGGTGCCCGCCGCGATAAAGGAATGTTATTCGGCCGGGATTCGGGTGGTGATGATGACGGGAGATTACCCCATTACGGCACGGGCCATTGCCCGTCAGGCCGGCCTTGTCCCCGCCGAAAATATTCTTACCGGGAGCGATCTGGAGTCGCTCACCGAAACTGAATTGAGCCATGGCGTTAAAACAACGAACATATTCGCCCGGGTCGCGCCTGAACAAAAATTAAGAATCGTCAACGCCTTTAAGATGAATGGCCAGGTGGTGGCCATGACGGGAGACGGTGTTAATGACGCGCCGGCGCTCAAAGGGGCCCATATCGGTATTGCCATGGGGAAGCGCGGGACCGACGTGGCCCGTGAGGCGTCTTCGCTTGTTCTCCTGGACGACGATTTTACCTCGATTGTCCATGCCGTAAGGCTCGGCCGGCGCATTCATGATAATTTGCAGAAAGCGATGTCCTACCTCCTTGCCGTGCATGTCCCGATTGCCGGGATGTCTCTTCTACCGTTGATATTCGGCTGGCCCGTCATGTTTATGCCGATTCATATCGTCTTTATGGAATTTATTATCGATCCGGCGTGTTCGATTGTTTTTGAAGCCGAAGAGGAGGAAGGTGATGTGATGAAACGCCCCCCTCGCGATCCGGACGAACCCCTTTTTAGACGAAAAACGCTGATGTTTCTGTTGTTGCAAGGCGTGATTGTTTTAGGAATCGTTTTGGGAATATTTGGTATTGCCCTGTCTTACGGGTTAGGAGAGAGGCATGCCCGGGCGCTGGCTTTTACAACTTTAATTATTTCCAATCTTGCGCAGATTTTAACCAATCGTTCTTTGACCAGCCCCCTCTGGGCGGCCTTGAAAAAGCCAAACTCCGCTCTCTGGTGGATTTTTGGAGGGACCCTGATTTTTCTCGGCCTGGCTCTCTATCTTCCCGGATTGCGCGGGCTGTTTAAGTTTGCCCCTCTTTCTTTTCTTGAAATGACCCTCTGCTTCCTGCTGGGCGGGGGGAGCGCTCTCTGGGTTGAAGCCCTTAAGTTTTTGAAAGATCGCGCCAGAAAGAAAGGGTCTTGAATCATTAAGGCTGGCGCCTCTTGACATCGTCGAACCCGGGCTCCTTGAGGAGGGACTCGATCCTTTTTCGTATTTCATCTCTGACCCCGCGAAACCGGGAAGAAATCTCTGATTCTGATCCTGTGGCTTTCGCCGGATCGGGCAGAGGCCAGTGGAGCCGTTGGATGCCGGGCGGGGTGACGGGGCAACGTTCCTCGGCGTTGCCGCAAACCGTAACGATCAAATCGGCCTGATTCAAGAGGGCCGGGTAAATCTCTTTTGATTTTTGATCTCGAATATTAATTCCTATTTCATCCATGACCTTAATGGCATAAGGGTTAAGCCCCTTTGGCTCTAGCCCGGCGCTATGGACTTCGACCGAGCCTTTGCTCAGATGCCGGGTCAGCCCTTCAGCCATCTGGCTGCGGGCGGAATTACCTGTACAGATAAATAAAACTTTCTTTTTCTTTTGCGTGTCAGAACCCTGTATTTTCATGAGAATCTTTTAGGTTGATGATCCCCCTTAATCAGCTGATAGAAAAAAGCCCCCAGGACCGCTCCCGTCAATGGCGCGAGAAGATAGACCCAGAGATGTTCAAGAGTGCCTGAAACCAGAGCGGGTCCCAAAGACCGGGCCGGATTCATCGAAGCCCCGGAAATCGGGCCTGCAAAGAGGGCTTCCATTCCGACGGTTCCTCCAATTGCGATGGCCGCCGCCTCACCAACCGCGCGGGAATCGGTGGCGACCGCCATAATGACAAACATCAGAAAAAAAGTGAGGAAAAATTCGAGAAAAAAGGTTTGCCAGAGGCCGTACTGCGGAAGCGTGGTTCCAAGATGGCCGACGTTACCGAATAAACCTTTCAACACCAGCGCGGCGGCAAGGGCCCCCAAAATCTGGGCCAGCCAATACGGCAAAATCTTTTTCCATGCGAAATGCCGGCAAAATGCAAAACCCAGGGTCACGGCAGGATTAAGATGGGCCCCCGAAAGATGCCCTGTCGCGTAGATCATTGCCATGACAGCCAGTCCGAAGGTCAGGGCTATCCCGACATGGGTAATCTGTCCGGGTACGATTTGGTCGATGACCAGCGCGCCGCAACCGGCCAAAACCAGAAAAAAGGTTCCGGTAAATTCCGCAAGACAGGATCTTAACGATTCGCGCGTGTGAACAGGCATCGACATTAAATCTGTATATACGCTTAGACAGATATAATTGTCAAGAAAAAGGTTCCGCCCAAGACCAGCGATAGACTTCGCACCCACTTACCCAGGAACAGAGATAGGATTTGTAACTCCTTGTTTTGCCTGTCATCGCGAGCGCCCGCAGGGTGCGTGGCGATCTTGGTTCACGATGGCGAGATTGCTTCGCTTCGCTCGCAATGACAACTTTCTATCGCTGTTCTAGGGTTCCGCCCGGCCCCTGGTTCTCGCGCTCATTCGCAAAGGCCATTACTTTTCAATATTCGACGAAGCGTTTTAATATCCTGCCGGAAGGATTTGTTTTCTTGAAAACAGAGCGTCAGAGCTTCCATTTCTTTACGATGAAAATGAGTTTTGGCTGGCACAAGACGGTAGTAAACCCAAAGCCCATCCCTTCGATCCTCCACCCATCCGGCGTTTTTAAGATAGGACAAATGCCGTGACACCTTCGATTGGCCGACCTGAAGAGCTTCGGTCAGGTGGCAGACGCAAACTTCTCCGCCTGTCAACAGGTTGAGGATTCGAAGACGTGTTTCATCCGAAAGGGCTTTGAAAAGAAAGAGGGTTTTTTTCATGGTTCCTGTTTTATTTGAGGTCAAATATAGTCCGATGAACAAGACCAGCGATAGACTTCGCACCCACTTATTAATCATGTCATTGCGAGCACCGAAGGGTGCGTGGCAATCTTATCGTAAAGTCTTGAGATTGCTTCACTTTGTTCGCAATGACAGCTTTCTAACTCTGTTCTTGGGTGAGACAATCCGGCGGCTTCGGTAAAACCGGTTCGAGGCCCAAACGCTTCAGCCCCGGTTCGCGGGGATTACCCCCCTTTCCATTCCAATTGCCACAATGGGTAACACTCTGTTAAGCTTTAGACGGGATTAAATTCATGAATTTAACCGAACCCGTCGTTGTTTTATTTGAAAGGAGGCGAAGGCCATGTCCCAAACAAGGAAAATAAAATCGATATGGAAAAGCGTGCCGACCATGGAGGGCGCTGGGGTTAAACTCAAAAGAGCCTTTGGCAATTCCCAGGTTCCCAAATTGGACCCCTTTCTTCTAATGGACGATTTCCATTCAAATGATCCTTCCGAATACCTTGCCGGCTTTCCCTGGCATCCCCACCGCGGCATCGAAACGATTACCTATGTTTTGGAAGGGAGAGTAGAGCACGAGGACAGCATGGGAAATAAAGGGAATATTGTTTCGGGAGACGTTCAATGGATGACGGCCGGAAGCGGCATCCTTCATCAGGAAATGCCAAAAATAGGGGACAACAAACGGATTTGGGGATATCAGCTCTGGGCCAACCTCCCGGCTGCCCATAAAATGATGGAGCCCCGCTATCGCGACCTGAAGAGCACCCGGATTCCGGAGGTCAAACTCTCTTCCGGCGTGACGGTGAAAGTCATCAGCGGAAGGGTAGACGGGACCTCCGGACCTGTCAAAGACATCGTCATCGATCCGGAATATCTCGATGTTTCGGTCCCTTCCCGAACCTCTTTTACTCATCCCGTCAAGTCCGGACATACCGTTTTCACCTATGTTTTGGCGGGAAAGGGCTATTTTGACCCAACGGATAACGCGGGCGCCATAGAAGTGGTCGGTTCAAACGATAACGAGGTTAAAAAAAAGGGGAAGATCGGCGCCGAAAATCTGGTTCTCTACGAATCACAGGGAGACCAAATTGAGATTAATACGGAGGATGAACCGGTCCGTTTTCTTCTGATTTCAGGCATGCCGATCGGGGAGCCGGTTGCGTGGTACGGGCCGATTGTCATGAACACGCAGGAGGAATTGCAAGTTGCCTTTGAGGAATATCAAAACAAGACTTTTATAAAGCAAAAAGCCAAATAGTTTTCGTCCCTTTATGGGCGTTTCTCTGAAAACATCAGGAAAATTTACAATCAAAGGTAAAAAAATATGAGTGAAAAGATTGCTCTGGTTCTAAGCGGCGGGGGGAGTAAAGGAGCCATCGATGTAGGGCTTTACCAGGCCATAAATGAACTGGGGATGAAGGTGGATTTCATTGTCGGGACCTCTATCGGCGCGGTCAACGGCGCCTTTATTGCCTCCGGTGTTCCTCCGGCGGAGGTCGCGGCCTTGTGGCGGAACCTTAAAACATCCGATCTCTATGGTTTTAACTGGGAGAACCTCTGGAAATTCTTCAAGGCAGACAGTCTTTATGACCATTACCGTTTTAGAGGATTTTTGGAGCGTTATTTGCCCGTGGAGACCTTTGAGGAACTTAAAACGCCGTTGATTGTCCCCTGCACCAATTTTCAAACCGGTCAGCCGTTATACGTTCGTATGGGAAATCTGGTCGATGCCCTGATGGCCAGCACCGCGATGCCCGGAATTTTTCCACCGCAAACGTGTCAGGGCTACCAGCTCGTGGATGGCGCCGTGACAGAAAATGTCCCGTTGGAAGTAGCCGTAAACGAAGGGGCGACCACTATTCTCACCATGCAGTATAACTGTTGTACCCCTTCTGACAGGCCGGTCCATGGATTGTTGAAAATTCTCACCCGGGCGTTTAGCATCGCGTTAGACCGTAAAACGATGTGCGATATCCGGCAATACGGTTCAAAGGCTAGACTCATCGTCATGGAACCTGCCTTTGGGCTTAATATTGATCTTCTGGATTTCCGGCATAGCCAAATCCTGATGGAGAAGGCCTATACATTTTCAAAGGAATTTCTGGCCCGGGAAATCGGGAAGTCTTGAAACAATTTCACGCAATCCTGACGCGCTTTACCATAGCCGTGTTTTTATTGCTCTCTATCATCACCCTGTCGTTCCCCTCTGAAATCGGAGAAACGATCCGGTTAATACCAGACCAGGAGGGGGAGGAGGGTTATCCAAAAGGGTGGAAGCCTCTTACCTTTTCCAAGATTTCCCGGCACACCCGGTATACCCTGGTCCGCGAGGAGGGACGTTTAATGATCAAGGCCGAAAGCCATCAATCCGCGTCCGGTCTTTATATCCCCCTTGAACTGGACCCGGGAACTTATTCCAGTATTTCATGGTGCTGGAAAATTAATCGAATCCTTAAAAAGGGAAATGAAACTAAAAAGGAGGGCGATGATTATGCCGCCCGGATCTATGTAACCTTTAAATATGATCCCGAAAAAGCAACCTTTTGGGAACGGACAAAATTTGGCGCGATAAAAATGATTTATGGCGAGTATCCGCCCAAATCCGCGATAAATTATGTCTGGGCGAATTTTCTTCCAAAAGGAAATTCAATTCCAAATCCCTATACCGACAGGGCTGAAATGGTGGCTGTGGAAAGCGGAGCGGAGTATGTGGGCCAGTGGAGATGTGAAGAGCGGGACATCGAGGAGGACTATCAAAAATTTTTCGGCGAAAAACCGCCGCCGCTTCTCGGCGTTGCGGTGATGACCGACACAGATAATACTCAGGAAGAAGCCATAGCCTATTATTCGAATCTCTTGATCAAAAAGTCGAAACCGGTAAAATGAGTTTGGGATGGGGGAGATTGTTTAAAGAAGATCTCGAGTTGGGAAAACAGGCGAAGGCCTAAAACAAACGAGCTGACCATTGAAAAACCGCACAAAAAGCTTTTTAAAGCTTCTTTCGTTTATCGGCGCCCTGACCGTTATCGGAATCTTTGTCAATCAAACAGGGTTGAGAGGTTATTTAGACCCGGAACGGCTGCAAACCTGGGTTCAGGGTTTCGGCGTTTTGGGCCCTTTGATTTATGTCGGTGTTTTTATGACAGCCCCCTCCCTGTTTTTACCCGGTCTTCCGATTACGGTAGCCGGAGGGGTTATTTTTGGACCCATCTGGGGAACCGTCTACGCTTCAATCGGATCGACACTTGGGGCGGGTCTGGCATTTTTAATTTCCCGGTATTTTGCGCGTCAACAAATCAGCAATCTTCTGGGTCCAAAATTTCAGGCTGTTGATAAGGGCGTGGAGGAAAAGGGCTGGGTTTATGTCGCGATTACCCGCCTGATTCCGATTTTTCCTTATAACCTCCTTAATTATGCCTTTGGGTTAACCCGGATTAAATTTTTCGAATATCTCCTGACCTCCTGGCTCTGTATGCTCCCGGCAACGGCGGCTTATGTCATTTTTAGCAGTTCCCTTCTGGAGATCGTGAAAGGAAAAATTTCAAAAGAGCTTCTTTTTGGCCTGATTTTATTGGCCCTGGTGACGATTATTCCGATGGTTTATCGTAAACGGGCGCAAC
Organism: Nitrospirota bacterium; assembly: GCA_016178585.1. Taxonomy (NCBI): domain Bacteria; kingdom Pseudomonadati; phylum Nitrospirota; species Nitrospirota bacterium. The sequence continues at coordinate 3,121 of JACOTA010000009.1, read as the reverse complement.
GCTGATTTCCTTTTGCCGGAGTCGGAACAAGACCCTGGAAAATGAAATTTAAATTCGAAAATGAAATTTAAATTCAAGGAGCGTATGGAAAATCTAGAACCTGGAACAATCCTTCCAAATGACCCATACAATGAAGTCTTAATCCGTAATGTCCATCCGCCTCAATGGATTAATCCAACCCCTGTTGGAAAATATAATCTTGTGGTCATTGGCGCCGGAACAGCAGGGCTTGTTACCGCGGCGATCGCGTCAGCTCTGGGGGCTAAAGTGGCATTGATCGAACGTCATTTAATGGGGGGAGACTGTTTGAACGTGGGTTGTGTCCCGTCTAAAGCGCTCCTTCGCGCTTCGAGAGTCTGGGCGGAAGTTAAAAATAGCGTGGAGTATGGAGTTTTAGCGGACGGCGGGTTCAAAAATGACTTTCCGGCGGTAATGGCCAGAATGAGGAAATTGAGGTCCCGGATAAGCGAAAACGATTCGGCCCATCGTTATCAAAACATGGGGGTGGATGTTTTTATTGGTGAGGGACGGTTTCAAGGCCCGGATTCTGTTGAAGTGGGTGGCAAAACCTTAAGATTTTCCAAAGCCGCCATTTGTACCGGCGCACGGGCGGCCCTTCTTCCTATTCCAGGTTTAAAAGAAGCCGGTTGTTTGACCAACGAAACCGTTTTTTCGCTTACCGGCCTTCCTCCGCGGTTGGCGGTCATTGGCGCAGGTCCGATAGGATGCGAATTGGCGCAAGCGTTTGCCCGTTTTGGAAGCAAAGTGGTTATTCTGGAGCAGGCCAAAAAGATTCTCTTGCGAGAAGACGCTGATGCCGCCGAAATCGTTTATACCCGGATGAGGAAAGAAGGTGTTACTTTTGTTTTTGAATCCGAGATCATCCAGATCGAAACCCGGGGAAACGAAAAAATCATTTATTATGAGGCAGACGGAGCGAAAAAGAATGTGGTGGTCGATGAGATTCTGTTGGGGGTGGGGCGGTTGCCGAACGTCGAGGAATTGAACCTGGAGAAGGCTGGAGTGGCGTATGACCTAAAACTCGGAGTCAAGGTCGATGACAGGCTTCAGACCTCTAATCCCCGTATATTCGCCTCCGGGGACATCTGTTTCGGGTACAAATTCACCCATACCGCCGATGCGACTTCCCAGATTTTAATTCAAAATGCTCTTTTTCCCCATCCCTTTGGCTTAGGGTACGCCAGCACCGGCTCATTGATTATACCCTGGTGTACCTATACGGATCCGGAGATCGCCCATGTTGGGTTGTATGAAACCGATGCGAAGGAAAAGGGGATTCCCGTTGAGACTTTTAGTTTTAAAATGGGGGAAGTCGATCGGGCGATCCTCGATGGTGAAGATCAGGGATTTGCTAAAATCCTTATAAAAAAGGGAACGGACAGGATTTTGGGCGCCACCATCGTAGCGGCCCATGCGGGGGACCTGATTAGCGAAATAACCCTGGCGATGAAGGCGGGGGCAGGCCTGAAAACCATCAGCCAAACGATTTATCCCTATCCCACCCAGGCGGAGGTCATTAAAAAGGTTGCGATTGCATGGCGTAAAAGCGGCTTTACCGGGAAAAAGAAAAAGCTCCTGAAAACGTTGTTTTCCTGGACCCGATAAAACGAACAAAATGACGCCTAAGGCTCCTCCCGGAATAAAAAAGGGGTAAATGGAGGACTTTTCTTAAGGTTTAATAGGAAGCTGTTGTAGAAGGTTTTACATAGACATTATAGAACTCAACAATTAAACTATTCCATACAGCGTAGGCTTCCTTAAGCTGTGTTTTGGAAGAAAGTAAATCGTCTCCTAATTTCTTTAGGATTTCGATCCGCTTGTTATCCATGGAGCTCTTGACGGCTTTGTATTCCAGTTTCATTTGATTCCACCGGACCCTGGCAAGGAGAAGTTTTTCCTGCGCGAGGTTGAGTTTTTGCTCAAGCGCGTCCGGAAGTTTTTTCGAGGAGACATCCATTTTTTTGATCAGTCTTTCCCGCTGAACCAAAATTTTGGCCTTGAAAATATGTTCGTCAGGAGCCTTTTTTAACCTTTTGACAAACCGGACCCATTCAAGCGATTTGATCAGCCACTTGGTCGGATCCCATTGATACCATCGAATTCCATTCCGGTAATCATATTGAAATTGATGGTGATAATTATGATACCCTTCTCCGAAGGTGAGGAGCGCGGTAAACATATTGTCTCTCGAAGAGTTTTTCAGGGAATAAGGCTGTTTCCCGATATAGTGACTGAGAGAGTTGATGAGAAAAGTTGAGTGGTGAACAAGGACTGTCCGGACAAATCCGCCCCAGAGCAACCCTCCCCATGGATCATTAAATAAAAATCCGAGAAGGAAGGGGAGGACGAATCCCATGAAAACCGCGATCGGAAAGTAATGCCGATGCTGCCAAAAAACGAGAGGATCTTCACGTAGATCCCGGACGTTGTCAAATGAGTTTTCGCGATCTTTTAAGAAGACCCAGCCGATATGGGCGTAAAAAAACCCTTTTTGAATACTATAAGGATCATTCAACTGGTCTACGTAACGATGATGGTCTCTATGATCAGAGCACCATTTGACCGCGGATTTTTGAAAAGCGGCCGCTCCAAATAGCAGAAAAAACCCCCTGATTACCGGATGGGCTTCGTACGATTTATGTGAGAAGAGTCTGTGATATCCCCCGGTGATCGATAGCCCTGTTGCCGCAAAAAAAAAACGCGAATAAAATCAGGTTAGCCCAGGAAAAACCCACGATCGAAAGATGGAGGGGAATCCCTATCAGAGAGACCAGCGGGGTCAGGATTAAAAATATGCCGTTAAGCCAGTAGAATTCGGAAATCCTTGAGGCCTTTTTCTTGGTTTCAATCGAAGTGTTCATGTTTTAATGTTTCCCTTTTTTAAGCTTTCCTGTAAATAAGGACGCAGGGATATCTTTTTAATTCTACCACGTTAGTTTAATTTTTCATATCAGGAAAATTGTCCCAAGACCAGCGATAGACTTCGCACCCACTTATTAATCATGTCATTGCGAGCACCGAAGGGTGCGTGGCAATCTTATCGTAAAGTCTTGAGATTGCTTCACTTTGTTCGCAATGACAGCTTTCTAACTCTGTTCTT
>JACOTA010000008.1 GCA_016178585.1 Nitrospirota bacterium | reverse complement strand
TGATGCGCACCGTCGACCCGGGTACCTGGGCAACCGATTCGCTGTTAAGCACGAGAAGGATTTTATCCTGCAGTTTGTATACCCCCTCCACCACGGAGAGGAGTTCATCGTTCAGAGTTTTTGGCGGAGATTCGAAAAGGTCCGGCCGGACCTCAATGACATCCCCAATCTGGTCTACCAACAGGGTGATCAGTCCGTCGGCCGTACGGACCACGACACTCATGATTTGCAACCCTTCCGGCCGAGGAGGAAATCCAAGACGTTTACGCAGATCCATCACCGTAACAATTTCTCCCCGAAGGTTGATCAGTCCCGCAATAACCGATGGGGCCAGCGGGACAGATGTCATCTGCTGGGGAATGAGAATCTCCTGAACCGTTAGAGCGCCAACGCCGAAGAAGTGATCTCCGAGAAAAAAGGTCGCATACTGCCTGTTGTTGGCGTGGCGCCGGTCGGCTGTAGAGGCCCGGCGTTCATTCCTTTCAGCAGACTTGCCCCGTTGTTGGCGCCGATCCCCGCCTCCACGGCTCGATTTTTGGTAATCGGTTGAAAAACCTTCAGCCATTTGAGCCTCCTTTATTTTGAGCGGCTATGACCGGCCCTCCTGCCAGACAGCGCTTTACTGCCTCCAGGACCGTATCGCGGTCAAATTTGATCAGATACTCCGTAAACCCGGCATTTTTTCCTCGTTCCCGGTCCGAGTCGGAAGCCAGAGAGGTCAGGGCAATAATCGGAAGATTTTCATATTTCGATTGACTTTTCATCCGCTTTGCAAGCTCAAGGCCGTCCATTCGAGGCATTTCAATATCGGACAGCACAAGATCGACCTGTTGAGTCCCCAGATAGTTCAACGCCTCTTCTCCATCTTCCGCTTCGATGACCTCATAACCCTCCATTTCAAGGAACGGCCTGAGCTGGCTTCGGAAGAAGCCGGAATCTTCTACCAGGAGGATACGCCCCCCCCGGATCAACGATTTCTCCCCTCTGTGGCCCTTATGCCATCCCGGAATGGCCAACTCGATAATTTGATAGATGTCGAGAAGGTCGACGGTTTTTCCCTGAATGACCACCGACCCGCTGACTCCAGCCTTCCCGTTTGCCGCACGATGGATTTTGATCCGCTCATCGACAATATCGAGAATTTGCCCCACAATCAGGCCGACGCTCTTCTGGTCGTCTGAGAAGACCACCACGGGGACCGTTCCATCTGTCCTCGGTGCCGGAGTTTCTCCCAAAAGACCGGCCAGGCTGATCAGCGGGAGCAACCCTTCCCGGTACTGAACCACTTCTCCGCCGACTGTTTTTTCAATCCTGGCGGGATCGAATTCTTCAAGCCGGGCCACAAGAGAAAGTGGAATGGTAAACCGGTTGTGCCCGGAAACATTAAAGACCAGGAGGCTCTGCCGTTCGCCTTCGGCCGATTCCGAAAGGTCTTCCTGGCCTTGTAAATCCCTGTCTTCCACACCGGACTGGACGAGTCCCCCTTTTTTGGCAATACCGGTCACATCCAATATCAGGGCGACTTTTCCATCACCCAGGATGGTTGCGCCGGCAAATACGGAGAGCCACTTTAACTGCCGTCCAAGAGGTTTTACGACGATTTCCTGGCTGTCGATGACCTCATCGACCACCAGTCCAAAAGACTGTTTTCCGGTTGCCAAAACAACGATATTTTCACCGCCGCCGGATTTCTTCTCTCCGGAAATTCGTAAAACATGTTTTAATCGAAGGAGGGGAAGGAGTGTTCCTCTGAGCCGGTAGAACTCAGCCTCATGGATCATCTCGATCCGCCCCGCGGAATCTTCATCCACACGAACCAGTTCCAGAAGGCTTGCCTGGGGAATGGCGAACAGCTCTCCGCCGCCTTTCACCATCAGCGCCGGAATAATCGCAAGGGTTAATGGAATTTTGATCCAGAGAGTCGTCCCCTGCCCGATCCTGCTGGAAATTTCAACCGTTCCCCCGATTTTTTCGATATTCGTCCGGACCACATCCATTCCGACGCCGCGGCCGGAAACGTTTGTCACTTTCTCGGCAGTCGACAGTCCGGGAAGAAAAACCAGGGCGAGCGCCTCGCGCTCCGAAAGACGGCTTACGGCGTCAGCCGACAGGAGCCCTTTTTCGGCCGCCTTCCTTTTTACTTTTTCCACATCAATACCGGCCCCGTCGTCTGTAATCTCGATGTTGATCTGGCCCCCCTCGTGAAAGGCCTTAAGAAAGAGAACCCCTTTGGCCGGTTTTCCTTTCGCCTTCCGGGCCTCCGGAGCCTCAAAACCATGGTCAACAGCATTCCGGACAATATGGGTCAGAGGGTCTTTTATGGCCTCCAGAAGGGTCCGGTCAAGTTCGGTTTCGGCCCCTTCCATGACCAGTTCCACCTCTTTGTTTCCTGTTCTGGCCAGATCGCGCACCACACGCGGAAATTTATCCCAGACATTCCGGATCGGCTGTAACCTGGTTTTCATTACGGTATCCTGAAGCTCGGTTGTCACCAGATTCATTCGCTGGGCTGTGGCGTTATCAATCGCGTCGTCCCTCTGGCGGACCCTCTGCAAAAGCTGATTACGCGCGAGCACCAGTTCTCCCACCAGGTTCATTAAATTATCCAAAAGGCTTATATCCACCCGGATAGACGACTCGGCCGGCAATCGGACTTGATTTTCCGATGAAAGGCCGGGACCCCGTGTCTCGGCAGACGGGACTCCCGCGCCCGCGGTGTCCCCTTCGGCACGGCCTTCTACAGGCTCCTTCGATTCGGGAGCGGTTAATGACGCGGCCTGTCCAGCAACAGGTTGATCCGCAGCGGGTGTTTGTCCGGACTTGATTTGCAGGACTTGATTCTCCGATGCAAGGCTAAGCAGGGCATCCAGGTTTTCACGAATAGCATTGTAGTTTTTTTCAGGCTCCTTACTGGTGGATTCGATGCTGGCCAGAATCTCTTTGATCGCGTCGACCGCTTCGAGAAGAACCGTGATCGTTCCCGGAGTTACCGGCATCTTTCCTTCCCTCATCCTCGAGAGGACGTTTTCAGCCGCGTGAGCCACATTCTCAAGCTTGGTCAGGCCAAGAAAACCACAGGTGCCCTTAATCGTATGAATCACCCTGAAGGCGCTTCGGAGCAGATCGGCATTTCCGGGGTCCTTTTCAAGCTTCACAAATTCCTGATCCAACTGGCCCAGCCCCTCCGAACATTCCACCAAAAAATCATTTAAAATTTCTTCTTGTTCCCCCATATCACCTCCCCCAGAGCTTAAGTTACCGGTCCTTTTCAAATTCTTAATACAAAATATTTTTTAGCCAACGGATTTTTGTTAATGCATTTACCATGCCATCTAAAATTTATGCGTTGACCGAAGCTTGAGGAAGATCAATGAGGGAGTGTCGAGCAGGGTGTAGAAAAACCTCGCTTCTGTCACCCTGAATCCTTCGCCTGTCATTCTGAGGGAGCAATAGCGACCGAAGAATCTTGTTCCGGTCTTTGGACCGACCGGTCCACAGGTCGGACAGGTAAACTCCGTGAAGGGTCTCTTATCTCACTAAAAATTCGAGATTCTTCGCTCCGCTCAGAATGACAACACCGGAGTAGTCTGACAAAAAAGTGACGCAACAACGGCATTTTATTGACACTTTTTTTGTAATCTGATTTGGATCGCTAGATCAATAAGCGGATAAAAATTAGGGCGAATAAAGCAACAGGACAAAACTGATCAAATTTATATTGTTTATTCTACTAAATATAGTTACAATATCTTCCCAAGAGGAAAGGTGTCTCATCATTATTGGCACAGAGGGTTTGTAAAAACCTAATTTAAACATTAATATTGGGATAATCATTTAGTAGTAAGCTATCCACCTTCTATCAGGACAAACTACCGGTAACGGCAGGACGCAAAGCTACGGATCTTAAATCTATTTAGATAAGATAATAGGTTTTAAGTATTTTCGATGGTAAAACATGATATAGATCATTAATTTTATATGATATGGGCCATTTACTTTTCTCAATCAGACCCGTAAAATTATTACACAATTAAAATTACCGGACGGAGGCGCTGTCTATGTTTGAACCCAGAATTCTCATTGTAGAAGACGATGCCTCTGTCAGTAAAATGCTTGTCGAGCTTCTCAACAAATCAGGCTATCAGACCGAGGCAACCTCCAATGGGCAGGATGCCCTCGATCTTGTCAAATCCTCTCTCTTTCATCTTTACCTGGTTGACCTTTATCTCCCGGGTATAAACGGCCTTGAAGTTCTTAAATCACTCCGAAAAATAGATTCTGAAGCGGTTATTGTCCTCTTAACCGGGTTTGGAACCATCGAATCTGCGGTAGACGCCATGAAAGCAGGGGCGTATGAGTTTGTCTCCAAACCGTTTCAAAAGGATCTTGTCCTGGTCCTGATCAAGAAGGCGCTCGATTATTACCAGTTGAAGCATGAACATCAGATATTGAAAAAGACCGTTCAGGAAAAATACCGCTTTGAAAACATTATTGGAAACGGCCCTGCCATGCAAAAAGTTTTTGAAATGATAGAGAAGGTAACCAGCAGTGGCTCCACTATTCTCATTCAGGGTGAAAGCGGAACGGGAAAGGAGGTTATCGCCAAAACGATTCATTTTAACAGCCCAAGGCGTGAAAACCCCCTTGTTCCTATCAATTGTGGCGCCATTCCAGAATCTCTTCTTGAAAGCGAGCTCTTCGGACACGAAAAGGGAGCCTTTACAGGCGCCACATCATCAAGGCTCGGCCGGTTTGAATTAGCCCACGGGGGAACATTGTTTCTGGACGAAATCAGCGAGATGCCCCTCCCGCTTCAGGTGAAGCTTTTAAGGGTCCTCCAGGAACGGGAGTTTGAGAGAGTGGGCGGAACAAAAACCATTCATGTCGATGTCCGGATTATCGCGGCAACAAATCAAGACCTTGAAGAAGCGGTCCTGGGAAAAAGATTCAGGAAAGATCTTTTTTACCGGCTGAACGTCATTCCCATTAACGTGCCCCCTTTAAGGGAACATAAAGAAGATATCCTCCTTCTCATTGATCACTTTATGAGAAAATTCAAAGAAAAAAACGGCAGAAATATTCAAGATATTTCAAAAGAGGCCCAGAAACTCCTTCTGGAATATCCCTGGCCCGGCAATATCAGAGAACTCGAAAACCTGGTTGAACGTTTAATCACCCTTAAACAGGAAGGTCAAATCACCGTTGACGACCTTCCTGAAAAATGTAGAGAAAAGGAATCTTCAATTTATCTTTCCCACTTCCAGTTCCCAGAAGAGGGAATTAATTTTACAAAGGTTGTGACCGAGTTTGAAATCCACCTGTTCCATCAAGCCCTCACAAAGGCCAACGGCATCAAAAACAAAGCGGCACAGCTCCTTCAGCTAAATCGGACGACTCTGGTTGAAAGACTTAAAAAAATGGAGAGGACTTCCAAAACCTCTCAAGAAGAAGAGATTGCTTTTTAGTCTGTTCTTTGACTCTGTCTGTCAATTAAATGACGTCCTCCCCTGATCCACTTTCTCCTAAAAAGTGATAATTCATTGAAAATTTGAATCTTTTTCCCCTTTTTTTAATTTGGCTCGCTTCTTGCTATTTACTATTCACATCTATGCGTCTTTATCTGATCATTCTATTATTTTTTGTTGTGACAGCGATTCCTCTAACCGCTGACGCTATGAGTGAAAGCGCGTCACTCAAGGAGGAGTCCGCTCCCTCTTCCATTTCCAGAGAAAATCCGGAACACCCCCTCCAGGATGAAGATCAGATCAAAGAAAGCCTTGTTCTATTTGATCCCGGAGATCAAAAAACTTCGCAAAGCTCCTTAAAAACCGTCCTGACCTCCTACCGGGCCAAAGAATTTCAGACGGCATTGAGCGATCTGAAAATCATTCAATCACATTTAACCGGCAAAGAAGCAGAATTCGCGGCCTTCCTCGAAGGAGACCTTTATATGCAGCTTTCGAAAGATGGGGAGGATCAGGAAGCGCAACAGGCTCTCTCGTCGTTCAATGAAGCGATGATTCATTACCAGAAGTCACCCTATACCGTCACGGCATTATGGAAAATCGGAAATATTTATGCAAAGCGGAAACTTTATTACGAGGCCATAGGGAGTTTTAAAAGAATCCTTTCAAGATATCCCGACCATCCTTATGCGTTAAAAGCGAAAATAGGTATTGCGCAAACCTACTCAATCTGGGAAAAGTGGAAAGAAGCCCTGCCGAATTACATCCAGCTCCATCTAGATATCAATAAAGCCCCCCTGCAGGACCAGCCCGGTATTTTAGCGGGTCTTGCGGAATCTCTATTTCATTTGGGGCAATATGAAGAGGCCTACAAAAGTTATGAAGAAGCGGATAACCGGTTTCCAAATTATTTAGGCGCTCGTTCCATTTACCTTTTCCATTATGCGGAAACCTCTTACCAGTACCGCGAATTTAAAAAAACAAAGGAACTCTTTATTAAGTATATCAATGTCTTTCCGCGGGACCCTTATGCTCTAACCGCTTTTGCAAGACTTGAGAATCTTTTTTGGGCTGAAGGTAAAGAAAAAGATACCGCCAACCTGAAAGACCTTGCCCTTGCCCCCTATTTCGGGCCGATTGCGGAAAATCTGACCCGTTTCATGGACAAAATAAGCGAAATCAGGTCTCGTTCGGATAAAAAATCTCCACCTGTTTCTTTTCATTCACCGCTTGTGAGAGAAATCGGGAAAACCGTCTCTGCGATTTTGGAAGAGCCCTCTTCTTCGATAGCAGTCCCTTTTTTCCTATTTATAGAGGCGGAACAGATAAAAGATATTGGAATATATCCGGTTGCCCTCGAGATAGAGGGACAGATTATTCTTCTCCTTCCCGCTTCTCCCCTGACGAAAGAGATGAAAAAGGTGTTTACTGAAACTGTTTCATCCCTGATCAAAAAAGAGAAGAAAGAGTTAAACCCGATGAACATCGCTGAAATTTATTACTCTTTTCCCTCCATTTTTCCGGAAAACGTGATGAGAGGATCTGTCGGCATGGATATCGCAACAGCGCATGCTCAAATGGGCCTTTTTTCGAAATCGATAGCATTTTATGAGGCAGTACCATCCACTCTTTTTTCAACAAGATCCGACGGAGAAGAGCCCTTATTTCTTTATGCAACCTCTCTTTTCGAAGAAAAGCAGTATGATAAAGCCAGACGAAAGTTAGAGTTGTTGATGACCGCCTTTCCAAAGAGCCCCTATCTTCCGCCGGCCGTAGAGCGGATGGGAGATATTGATTCTCTTCAGAATAAGTATTCTTCCGCCGAGGAGGAATACAAAAAATGGTTGTCGCTTTTTCCCGGTCATTCAGACAGGGGGCGCATTTTATCCAAGCTGGCAGGGGTTTATGAAAAACAATCTCATCCGGCAGAAGCGGTAAAAATCTATCTTTCTCTTATGACGTCGAGCCCAAAGAACGACTCAAAAATCTTGAGCGATCTGGGAGAAGACTATTATCGGATGGTGGAATATGAAAAGGCCGCCGAAGTTTTTGTGAAGAGTCTCGGCCTGGACCATCCCGCGCAGCCAGACTGGACAAAGCTGAGACTGGCCCAAACATACGAAGCTCTCAAGCGGTTTGATAAAGAAAAGAACCTTTTAATTGAATTATCAGGCCATTCGGATAACGAGATCATTAAAAAGTATTCAAACAAAAAGATGTCCGAACTGGAAATGAAAACAGGAATAAAAAAAAAGTAGCCATGCCGGTTGTTTATGACAAAACAGTTTTAGTGCTGGATGATGATCCAGGAGTCCGGTTAGCTTTATTGGAAATCTTAAAGCAGGCCGGATATTCCGTTTCTTCCGTTTCAGATGCCGATGAAGCGCTGGCCCTATGCAAGGAAAACCCGCCCGGAGTCATGATCAGCGATGTCAGAATGCCCGGAAAAACAGGCCTGGAGTTCTTTGAGGCTTTAACCGCTTTAAAATTAAATATTCCGGTTATCCTGATCTCCGGTCATGGAACGATTAATTCCGCGGTTGAAGCGATGAGAGGCGGAGTTTCCGATTATCTGGTTAAGCCTTTCTCCCCTTCTTCTCTTATTTCGGCTGTGCATCGCGCCATGAAATCTTCGCTCTTTTCTGATCCTCCGGCACAGAAAGATGAACTTAAAAAACCGGTAGCGACCCAGGACCCCGCGATGTTGAAACTTCTTAAACTGGCGGAAGTCGTCGCCGCAAGCCAGGCGACCATTTTGATCGAGGGGGAAAGCGGCACCGGGAAAGAGCTGTTTGCCAGGCTTATTCATCATCAGAGCCCCCGCGCTCGACATCCTTTTATCGCGATTAACTGCGCCGCCGTTCCGGAAGGGCTCCTGGAAAGCGAACTTTTTGGCTATGAAAAAGGAGCCTTTACAGGCGCTCTCTCAAGAAAACCTGGTAAGTTTGAACTGGCTCATTCGGGAACTCTCCTGCTCGATGAGGTCGGAGAAATGTCCCTTAACCTGCAGGCGAAATTGTTAAGGGTCATTCAGGAGCGTGAAGTCGATCTATTGGGAGGACGCGGCCCGGTGGCGCTTGATATTCGGGTGATTGCCACGACAAACCGCTCTCTCTGGGAAGAAGTTAAAGCGGGACGTTTCCGCGAGGATCTTTATTACCGCCTGAATGTTTTCCCCCTGCGGCTCCCTCCGTTAAGGAACAGGATTACCGATATTCCCCTGTTATCAAACTATTTCCTTCGCAGAGGAAGCGCTAAATATCAGAAACCGGTCCTCCAGCTTTCACCGGAAACCCTGTCGATATTGACTTCAAGAAAATGGCCGGGAAATATCAGAGAACTGGAAAATGTGATGGAGCGGGCAGTTCTCCTGTCGGAAAACGGCATCATCCTCCCCGAACATTTGATGTTTGAAGAAGAAAAATCAGAAAATCAACCTTGCTCTTCCAACTCGACAGGAACGGTTCGGGAAGCGGAACGCGCCCTCATTCTCGAGACATTGGAAAAAACAAAAGCAAACCGGACCCATGCCGCCAAACTCCTCGGGGTCAGTATCAGAACGCTGAGGAACAAATTAAATGAATACCGGGACCGACCCCATGAGGTAAAGGAGATATAAGCCAGGCAAAATATTCCTCATCGGGAAAAATTGATCCGGCTGTGAGAGAAAAAATGAATAAAAAACATGGGAAAACCCCGGGAATACAAATATTTATTGGCACAACTTTTGCTTGTTTATGTAAGGAAGAATTTAATCAAAGTTTAAGATGTAAGGAGCATACCTATGAATATTTTCGGTGAAACAATCAACCTGCTTGAAAAAGCGCTCGATATCCGGGGAGAAAGGGCGCAGGTCATCAACTCAAATATCGCGAATCAGGACACCCCCGGATTCAAGGGGAATGAAATAGATTTTAAAGAAACCCTAAAAAAGCTTTCGGGACCTTCGGAAGCGTTAACGCTTATCCACTCTCATCCCTACCATTTCGGGGTTGTCTCTCCGGGTCAGTCGATCGAACCCTCTCCGTTATCCGCACCCTCTGTCAGATTGGACGGGAATAATATCAACAGTGAAAATGAAATGGCCAAACTGGCGGAGAATACCCTCTCCTACCAGGCATCGGTACAGATCATTTCAAAAGAATTCAATATGATCCGTTCAGCGATCAAAGAAGGGAGATAAGTTCCATGGATATTGAACAATCTTTCAGGATTTCAGCATCGGCGCTCAATGCTCAAAAAGCCCGGCTTGACGTGATTTCGAATAACCTCGCAAATGCAGAGTCTACCCGTACGCCCGGGGGAGGGCCCTACAGAAGAAAGGATGTCGTTTTTGCCGCCTCGTCTCAGGCCAATTCGTTCGAAGAGATCTTAGCCGGCCAGGCCGGCAATTCTTCCGGTCAGGGGGTTGAGGTCGCCCAGGTGATTTCAGACCCAAGACCTTTTAAAAAAGTATTTGATCCCAAACATCCCGATGCCGACTCCGAGGGTTACGTTTCCCTTCCCAATGTCAGCCCGATGGAAGAAATGGTTAATATGATCTCCGCCCTCCGCTCCTATGAGGCGAATGTGACGGCATTCAACGCGACGAAAAGCATGGCGGCAAAGGCGCTTGAGATCGGAAGGTAAACATTAAATAGGGAATTTCTATGAATATTCAGCCGGTACAGCACTCTCTTCCCGCAGGGGAAATCGAAAAGTTCACAGACATAAAAGAGCCCGGAGGAAAACCGTTTCTGGAAATGCTCAAGGACTCCCTCTCTCAGGTGGATCAAAACCAGAAGTCCGCCGAAGAGGCCGTCAAGGGTTTAGAGACAGGCTCCCATCAGAATATTCATCAAACGATGATTGCTCTTGAGAAAGCCGATTTATCGCTCCAAATGATGATGCAGGTCAGGAATAAAATACTCTCTGCGTATGAAGAAATCTCACGCATGCAGATGTAACTCATGAAGGGGCATTAAAGTATGGAACAGATCATCCGAAATTTAATCGCAATGCCTCTGGCCCGGAAACTCGGCATCGTCACTTTCCTCGTCGCCATGGGGTCGGTGATTGTCGTTCTCTGGCTCTGGGCTCAAAAGCCCGACTTCGAGGTTTTATATTCAAACCTGGCATCAGAAGACGCCGGGGTAATTATCAATAAACTAAAAGAGGCCCATATCCCCTATTCTTTTTCTCCGGACGGGTCGGCTGTTTTAGTCCCATCAGACCGGGTACATGAAATGAGGATCCAGCTTGCAAGCCAGGGAATTCCCCAGGGGGGCATTATCGGATTCGAAATTTTCGACCGGTCCTCGCTCGGAACAACCGAATTTGTGCAGAAAATCAATTACCGCAGAGCCCTCGAAGGAGAACTTGACCGGACGATCGGACAGCTGTCGGAGGTCAGTAAAGCAAGAGTCCACCTTGCGGTACCCGAAAAAACTCTTTTTTCAGAACATCAGGAACATGCCAGGGCATCGATCGTCGTGACGCTTCGCCCGGGAAAAACGTTAAATGAGGCGCAGATTCAGGGTGTTGTTCATCTGGTCGCTAGCAGTGTTGAAGATTTGAGCCCGCAGGCTGTTACCGTGGTCGACAATCATGGACATATACTTTCTAAGAACGCCGACACTTCTTCGAATACCCGGTTGAGTTCATCTCAGCTGGATTACCAGCATGCCACCGATAAAAAAATTGAAGAAAACATTCAGACGATGCTGGAAAAAATCGTTGGTCCGAATAAGGCGATCGTCCGCGTTACGAGTTTGCTTGATTTCCGGCAGGTTGAAACAACGGAAGAAAAATTCGATCCGGACAGCCAGACCGTCAGGAGCGAACAGAGAAGCGAAGAAAAAAATTCCGGCTCAACAAATAACCCGGGACCCGCTGGAGTTCCGGGTGTTCTTTCAAATGTTCCCCCGAAGGCGGAATCGAAGGCGGGAGAATCACAGGGTTCTCAAAACAGCGGCCAGAAAAAGAACGATCTTATTAATTATGAGATCAGCAAGACCGTCAGCAGGATTATAGAACCGACCGGAACCCTTAAACGCCTTTCGGTGGCGGTTCTAGTGGATGGCATGTACGAGCCTGTAAAGGGGGAAAAGGGAGAGACGACTTACAAATACCTCCCGCGCAGCGAAGAAGATATGAAAAAACTGGATGAACTGGTCAAAAAAGCCGTCGGCTATTCAGAGGAGAGAAAAGATCAGGTTGAAGTCGTCAATATCCCTTTTGAATCGAATAACGCAACAGTCCAGGAGGAGGCGGTCGAAAAAGAAGGCGCCGGCTCAAAACTGACTCCATGGCTCCCCTTTGCCCGGTATGGAATAATGGCGGTTTTAAGCCTGATTATCTGGATGTTTGTCATCCGCCCGCTTTTAAAAACCCTGACGGCTCCTTCACCGATGACCCTGCCCGCCTTGCATGAGACCAGAGCGGGTTCAATAGAAGAATATGCTAAAACCGGTTTAAACAGCCGGGATCAAATGATTCAACTCACAAAAGAAAATCCTCAGGCCGGGGCAAACGTCGTACGGAAATGGTTGAAAGAAAAATAACTCAGGAGTTCAATGGCGCGTAAATTAAGCGGTGAAGAAAAAACAGCGATTTTCATGACCCTCCTCGGAGAAGATCTGGCCGCCAATGTCATGAAGAATCTGGAACCTAAAGACGTTCAAAAGATTGGCCGTGTTATTTCGAGATTTTCCGACGTCTCCGCAGAGGATATCTCTACGGTCGTCTCGGAATTTTCAGAGCAGGCCTCTTATGGTATGGGGATGAGTATCGGGGGGAAGGACTATGTGCAAAAAGTCCTGATGAAAGCCCTGGGCCAGGAAAAATCGGCGCGGGTCATGGAAAACCTCTCCTCCAATGAAGAGGGTTGGCTTGATTCCCTGAAGTGGATGGCCCCGAAGGCAATCGCCCAGATGCTTCAAACCGATCATCCTCAAACCATAGCCCTCATCCTGATCCACCTCGACCCTGAACAGAACAGCCAGGTGCTGACCTATCTTCCTGAAGCCCTGAGAAGCGATGTTCTGCTCCGGATGGCAACCCTGGAGGAGATTCCTCCGGGAGTGATGAAGGAAGTGGGCGAGGTGATGCAGAAAGAGATGTCCCGGGTGGGAATGGCCTCCGGGAGAAAGGTCGGCGGGGTTAAACTGGTCGCGGACCTTCTGAACCAGATGGGGCCCTCCTCCGAACAGGCTATTTTGGGATCGATCTCGCAGACCAATCCAGAACTCGCGGACAAGATCCGCCAATTGATGTTTGTCTTTGAAGACCTTGTTCAACTGGACGACCGGCATATGCAGGAAGTTCTCAAAGAGGTCAGCAAAGAACAACTGACCCTTGCGCTTAAAGCGGCAAAAGAAGAGGTTAAATCAAAAATTTATAAAAACATGTCCCAGCGCGCGGGTGATCTGTTAAAAGAAGACCTGGAAGCCATGGGGCCGGTAAAGCTAAGCGAAGTGGAAAAGAGCCAGCAGGCTATTCTTAAAATCGTCCAGCGCCTCGTTCAGGAAGGAAAAATCATGGTCGGAAAAGGACAGGGGGAGATCCTTGTCTAAAATAATGAAACAAGACCCGAACGTTCCGGGCGAGGTGGGAGCCTATCAGTTAAGGAGCATGCGTCCCGACTCAACTTCTCAGGCCATGTTATCGGGAGTTCCTGCCGGTGAAATCGGATGCAAAGAAACCGAACAGGAGAGAGAAGGCTATTTCGAGGGATTTGAGGCCGGGCGTAAAGCAGGGTTTGAACAGAGCCTCAAAGAAGCCGGGATAAAATTTCAGTATCTCGAATCATTGGCCGATGAACTGGCCAAAATCAAAAAGGGCATCGAAGAAGGGACTGAACAGGAGATCCTGACGATTGCATTCCTTATTGCCCGCAGGATCCTCAGGGAAGAAGTCCGGGCGGATAAAGAAAAGATCCTCCAGTTGATTAAAGAAGGAATTTTGAAAATTGGACAGGAGGGCCGTTTCACCATCCGGCTTCACCCGGCTGATTTCCAGGTGATCGATGAAAAAGCGCATGAATTTCTGGCAACATCCGCGGAGACCCAATGGCTGAAATTTGAGCCTGACGCTTCCCTTCTCCCGGGGGAATGCCTCGTCGAAAATCATGAAAGAATCGTCGACCTGAGGCTCGACAGCCAGCTCATTCAAATGTTTGACGCCCTGTTTAACGGATCGGGCATAAAATGATTTTTTCGGCTGAAAAATATATTGAGGGTATTGAAAAAGCAGACCTTTTCCCCGTGAAAGGAAAAGTCACACAGGCAATTGGACTGGTCCTTGAAGGACGCGCATCCATTTCTGCCATTGGTGAAGTGTGCGAAATCACCTCTCTCAAAGGAAAACGGGTTCTGGCCGAGGTTGTCGGATTTAAGGAAGAAAAAGTTCTTTTAATGCCGCTTGGAGACCTGAGCGGAATAGGCCCGGGGAGTTCAATTGAACCTAAAGGAACCCAGGCCATGGCCGGGGTCGGGCCCGGACTGTTGGGAAGGGTCATTGACGGATTGGGAAACCCGATTGATCATAAAGGACCTGTCCCCGTTTCTGAAACTTTTCCCTTATATGACGCCCCGCCCGGCCCGCTTGAAAGAAAAAGGATCACTCAACCTCTGGATCTCGGAATTCGCGCCATCAACGGGCTCCTGACCTGCGGAAGAGGCCAGCGATTGGGGATTTTCGCCGGAAGCGGCGTCGGAAAAAGCGTTCTGCTCGGGATGATCGCCAGGTTTACCGAAGCCGACGTCAATGTGATCGCCCTGATCGGCGAAAGAGGCCGCGAGGTCAAAGAATTTATCGAGAAAGACTTGAAGGAAGAAGGCCTGAAACGCTCTGTCGTGGTGGCCGCGACTTCGGATCAATCTCCCTTAATCAGAAGACGGGGCGCTTTTCTGGCCATGGCGATCGCAGAATATTTCCGGAGCCGGCAAAAAGAGGTTCTCCTGATGATGGACTCCCTCACCCGCCTTGCCCATGCTCAGAGAGAAATCGGCCTGGCCACCGGGGAGCCTCCGGCCACGAAAGGGTATACCCCTTCCGTCTTTTCCCTTCTTCCAAAATTTTTAGAACGGTCGGGGACATCTTCTCATGAGGGTTCGATTACAGGGTTGTTTACTGTCCTGGCCGAAGGGGACGATTTAAACGATCCGATTCCGGATGCCGCAAGGTCGATCCTGGATGGACATCTGGTCCTCTCGAGGGAGTTAGCCTCTAAAAACCAGTACCCTGCGATTGATCCCTTGAGAAGCACAAGCCGTGTGATGCTCGACATCGCGGAACCGGCGCATTTAGAAAGCTCAAGGAAATTTTTACAGCTTCTCTCTTTATATGAAAGATCGGAAGACCTCATCAATCTGGGGGCTTATAAAAGAGGGACTAACCTCCAGATCGATAAGGCCATCGATAAACAGGGAGAGCTCCAGTCGTACCTGGCGCAGGACATGCATGAAAAAGTAAACTTTCAGGAAAGCCGGGAAGCCCTTTTCAGGATCATTCCCCCTTTATCTGAAAAACCTGGCCGTTGAGAAGGGCCCAGGTGCAAGGCCGCAGAATTGAGGCGATCGAGGTCTATAAAAGTGAAAATCATAGCTTCGCTGCGGAACCGCTCGCGAGCAAGCTTTGTGGTACATCTCGGAAGCCGAGAGTCGAGAACACAGCAGATGGGTCCTTATCAACGGATCAGGGAAATGAGATGACTTTTTACCGTCCAAAGTTTCAGAGTTTTCTTCAATATTTAAGGTTTAAGGAAGAGACCGCAAAGGCTGATATAGACGCCTCCCTACGGAAAATTGCCGGGGAACAGGAGATTTTATTATCCCTCCATCGTCAGGTGCTGACGGCTCAATCGCTTTTTGAGAAAAACCCTATCGACGGGATTAACCCCGATGAGGCGGCTCTCGCCTACCGGTTTGTCCATGCCCAGGCCGATCAAATCAAGGAACAGGCAAAGAGAGTCCTGGAGGCAGAAAAGGCCTATGAGCAAAAAAAGGCAGAATTTCTTGAGATTGTCCGGGAAAAGAAAGCGATAGAAAAAATTGAAGCGGCGCGGAAGCGGGAATTTATCAATCAAATCGTTAAAAACGACCAGCAGGAAACCGATGAAATCGGGATGCAGTTAAAGTGGAGAAACAAGTGAGCAAAGGGTTCTTCTTTTTCCTTTTTTTTCTTTCCGTCATGGCGGTTGTTCCGACAACAGCCGAAATGAAAGGAGGGGCAATTCAAATCAAAAGAGATGAAATCCCCGATCAGCAAAATGCTCCTCCGGAAGAACTGATTCAGACCATTCAAAAAAGAAAGGCCGAGCTTGACGAGCGCGCCGGGGAGCTGGAAAAAGAAAAACAACGGCTTCAGACGCTAAAAAATGAACTGACCGGACTTCTGGCAAAGTTATCTGACGCAGAAAATCAAAAAAAGAAAAAGCCGGAGGGAGAGGCTGAGATTCAAATGACCCATCTGGCTAAAATGTATGAGGCGATGCCGGCAAAAGATGCCGCCGAAAGAATGGGCCAGATGGAAGAGCCCCTGGTACTGAAAATCCTTCTTAGAATCAAGCCTAAAACCGGCGCTAAAATTCTTGACGAAATGAAACCGTCGAGGGCGGCAAAATTAAGCGAAAAACTCCTTAAAGTCATCCCTTGATCAAAAATCCTGTAACTGTTCAGGACTTGTGTTCACGTTTGAGCCGCAACTGCCTGCTCACAACATACTTAATAATATGTTCCCGGTCCCCTTCCGCCATATCTTTAAACTCCACCCCAACCTCATAGACATAGTCCCCTTCCTCCCGGTCTGAGAGCGGATTGATCCAGGCCACCTCTCCCGCGATGAGTAATTCTTTAAAAGGAACAACCGGCAGGATGAGCTGAAACTCGAGGATCGCGGATAAAGGAAGAAGTTCATCACTGTAAAACTTCAGGCCTGAGGCGCTGATATTCACAATAAGGGACCGGCGGGGAAAGGCCTGCTCATCTTCCGCTCTTGACATCATTTTGATAAGAGAATTAATTCTCCAATCGAGCCAGAGGAAAAGCTCAATAATCTGGGCATTCGCCCGGTCATCATACCGGCTTCCTCTTTCTATTCCTTCAGGGAGAGGGAGGTGGGGAAGCGCGGGAAAAAGGGAGCTTACCTTCTTGTGCGGAGGCCTGTTTTGGCCCGCTTTCCGGTAGAGGGCCGGGGTTTCCGTTTCAACGCGGTAGAGGGCCGGAGTTTCTGTTCCAATCCGGTGATAGGAGCGTTTGTCTTTTCCTGAAACGGATGAATCTGAAGGTTTTTCTTCCATTTTTGAATCCTCTTCCCTAACCTGATCGCATCTTAGCCATGCAGGAAGATACCATGCGGAAAGCCTCTTTTCAACTTCTATATAAAGGGGCGCCGGGTCAGGGGGTGACCTGCCGCCCCTTTTATCTATGGATCAGGATTAAACGGGGCCATGTTTGATGTAAAGCCGCGACAATCTCAGCTTAATGTCCTCCAGGAGTTCCAACAGGGACCCCTCATCCCCTCTTCTTTCAACAATCCCTTTTTTAACCTTTTCAAAAATAAACCTTAACTCTTCGAGAATTTTCCGGTTTTCCCTGATTATCCTCAGTTTATCAATCCCTTTTTCAACCATGATGGTCATTTCATCCAGGCGAAAAGGCTTGGTGAGATAGTCATACGCTCCTCCCCTGATGGCATCAATGGCATTCTCCAGGGTCCCATACCCGGTCATTAAAATAACCATGGTATCCGGGGAGAGTGTTTTGATTTCCTTAAGAAGCTCCAGGCCGTCCATTTTGGGCATTCTAATGTCGGTAATGACGAGATCAAAGGGCGAGGCTTTCAATAATTCCAGGGCTTGAAAGGCGCTCTCTGCGGTCTGTATGGTTAATTCTTTGTTTGTTGAAAGGAGGGTTTGCATGGCCCTTCTGGGGCCTTCTTCATCATCGACGATGAGAACTTTAAAGAGCTGATTTTCAAAACCATCCACTGTCTCAGCCCTGATTGCCCAATGAGACGCTAAGACCCGCGGCGATGTTATGATTGATATTGATAATGGATGTCAGCTTTTCAGAGGCAGGGTCGGCCATTACATCAAAAATGGTTTTATCTATAAAAACACTCAAGCTTAATATATCTTCCCGTATCTTTTTCGGAAGGGGATGTTTGGGATTGGATAGCTCAATTTGGAAAAAGGTCCAGAGTTTCTGGTTAAACCCAAGCGCTTGATCAAGCCGTTCTTTATGCCCGGTTTCATTCCACTGATCCCGGCATTCAATTAAAAGCTGTGCTCCCCGATTAAGAACATGGGCTTCAAGATCACGGCCGTCGAGAGTATTTCTTTCAACTGCTTCATACGCCTTGAAAAGATTTTGTACCGCCATCTATTAACTCCTTTTCATATTGAATTAATCGTTGCGTCAATTTTAAAGCTCTATAATAGTTACCGATCAATATCTGCTCGCTGACCTTTTGAATAATCGTTGTTGTACTGGGGGCGGCTTTTACGACCTCTCCGACCCGTTTCCAATAATTTTTATGGTATTCAGACAGATGCTCTTTATCCATATACATCAATTGAACCGTCAGATAGATTCTTTTACAGGGGGTATCGGCGCTCTTTTCGGTTAGAATATCTTTTTCCCTTAAAATCGGAACATCATTGACCACCACCAGATTAACCCGGCTCTTTTCCTCATTGACGACCACCGCTCCATTGATAAATATCCGTTCTTTCGGTTTTAACGTCACCTTAAGCGGCATTTATCCCTTTAACATCCGAAGAAATTCTCTATTCACTTGAGCTAACCCGCTCTCTCCCTGAGAGGAGATATTCTCCCTTACTTCGAGACTTTTTGAATTTGCCGTCAACGGATTCATATCAGCGAGGTTGATCCCTTTCCATTCCAATTGAGCCTTCATCTGTTCAAGAATCACCCCTGTCGTATCTTTAATATTATTCACCAACAGAGCGTTCTTTAAAGCAAAGTCTAACATATCATTGATCACGACGGGAGGATAAACCTTATTTTCTTTCAGGCTCTCCCCGGTCTTTCCGTCTTTTGCCTGACCAACGTAGAGGGAAGCGTTTTTTCCCAATCTGTCGGTTTGTGAAAAAGTGATTTCTACAGAATTGTTTATTGTAGGCATTGTTTAACTCCTTAAAAAATAAGGCGGGGGAATCTTTTCCCCCGCCCCAATTCAAGAGTTATCGTTACGAGAATAACCTCAAGACCCCCTGAGAGGCCTGAGAAGCCAATCTGAGAGAGTTCGTTGCCAGCGCCTGCTGTGTCTGCAGAGCCAGCATGTTAGCGCTTTCCTTGTTCATATCCGCCAACGTCAGTTTATCAGCTCCCTGACTGAGCACATTCACCATATTGGCTGTAAAATCAATACGGGCCTGGATAACAGACAAATTCGCAGAAAAAGTTGCCGATGTCGTCTGCAATGTTGATAAGGCCGTATCAATCGTTGCAATATCAGTATCAATATTGGCCGCAGTGGCCCATCCACCCGTAGCTCCTGCCGTTACAGTACCGGTTGTGGCTTCTGTTGAAATCGTTCCCCCGGATTTGATTGCGAGTGTCACCACCGAACTGTACACACCAGCAACCGTAATCTTGGAATTGGTATCGGTGGTGCTGAAGTTGACCGTCAGGGAGTCGGCCGCAGTTAATCCTGCATTGGCTAACAGGTCTTTTCCCTTATAGTTGGAGTCCTGAGCCATTTTATTCACCTGAGTCAGGATATTGACATAAGAGGTTAATTGACTCGCCAATGCGGTGGTATCGGTGAGAGACTTCGCCGCCGTAGCAATACCTTTGGCAGATTTAAGAAGCAATACCATCCCGGAAATACCATTATCCGCCGATTTAACCAACTGAAGAGCTTCATTCATATCTGATTTTAAACCTGAAAGACCACTTGCGCGCGACGTGTTATTTTGAGCGGCAAAATACTTGGTCGGATCATCTAAGGCTGAGTTGACAGCCTTACCGGTAGATAATCGGATTTGGGTGGCGTCAAACAAAGATGCATTGTCTTGTAATGAAAGCACACTCGCACGCATACCTGCTGTTAAAGAAATTTCCATTGTGTTTCTCCTTTTCTAGGATTAACCTGGCAGTTCTTGCCAGCATTAAAATTAACTTGATTGAGTTATTTAAACATCTCTTCCCATCTTCCAAGGCTTTAATCCGGTCTTAACTTTTGTCTTTCACCTCTTTTCTGACCCCTGAGTTTTCTGCCTCATATAACTTATCGGAAAGACTCAATCAAAACTTTAATTAAAAATCAACTTCAGATTTTATAAATAATATAGTATTTTCAATGACTTATGATTCTTCAAGGGAAATTCCCTTCTGAATCGACAAAATTCATGTAAAAGATTAGCCCCTGGACATCTATTCTTTTTTTATAGAGGATTATACGGCTTTCTTTCCATGGACAAACCCCCGGCAATAAGGAAGTGTTTTAGGAGACTCATCGAGTTTCCATGCCCGGGTCTGGGTAAAACCAGCGGCCGCAACTATTTTTTCAAAACAAAGCAAGGTTGGAACCCACCAGTTCGTATTGTTATTTCCATATTCTTTGCCAGGATAAAATTCCATCACCATCTGCCCCTTATAACCCTGGTTTAACCCGCCACGATAAGGACTAAAATCATCCAGGATGGCGCTTTCTGCATAAATCTCTCCGTCACATACCGCCGAAAGACGGTCAAGCGCCACTAGAGGGTGGCGAAGATGATAGAGCGTTCCAAAAAAGAATACAAAATCAAATCTGCCAAATTGCTCTTCCGTAATATCGTAAACCGACAGATCAAAACGCTTGCAGATCTTTTCACTATATCCCAGAGCCTCCCGGCACAAATCAAAAGTCTCCCATGCCCGACGACTTGAATTTTCCAGAGAACCAAGAAAGTCTGAGAAATCGTCTATTGCAACGACTTCCCTTGCACCCCGTTTTAAAGCTTCAAAGGTCCAGTAGCCGTCCCAGGCACCCACATCCAAAACCCGTTTACCATCTAATCTTTCGGGAATCCCATAAGAAGCAGGATTAAGAGGTGCCCAGCCCGGGGTGACAACTCCGCCTGGAAGCTCGATTTTGTGGTACCAGAAAGGAAAAGTACAAACCTTTGCAGTGATAGATTCAACTGCAGATTGATCCTGAACCACTCTTTTCTGCAAATCATTTTTCCCATCAGATTCGTTCCCCAGAATAAATTGAATCATCTCTTTTTCGTCTTGCTTCCATTGCCGATATCCTTCCTCGGCGTATTTTCTAGCGTTTTTCCCCATTTCTTCAGCCTTGCTGAAATCAAGGGGGACGGGATTTTCAGGATCGTACAATAAGCCATTTTCGCCATGCTTGATGTATTCATTCATGGTGGGATTATCTGGAGCAACGACACATTTTCCCATTGCCATGGCTTCCAGGAAAGACATGCCAATTCCCTCGTTAAGCCTCGGTGCGAAAAAAATATTGGATGCATTGAGAATGGACAAATATTCTTCCTTGTTTGAAAACCAATTTGTCATGGTTATTCCAAATTTTTTCAGGTCATCACCAGAGGGTTTTTCAAGGGAAATTGTTTTCGGATTATCAACAGCACAGTGGAGGTGAAATTTCTCAAAATGGGTCCCCTGAATCAGTTTTTTAATGGTACTCCATCGAATGTGATTGGTTCTTTGCCAGAAAAAGCCGGATAAATCGTTAAAATGAGGCGCTGGATCTGGAAGGGTCGAGGGGGATATATAATACTGAACAAGTTTAGAATTTAACCCCAGTTGGAGAAACCTGTGGTGAAATATCTTTGAGAAATTAATAAATTTTACATGACTGAATTGCTTCAAGTAGGAATCGGAGAATTCCAATGCATCATCGTACATCGGAATGATAACAATGTTTTTAACGTTCAGTGCGATTAGTTTCCTTATTCCATAAATTTGTTGAAAGAAAATAACCGTATCATAGTTCTGTGTTGCAATATTTGTGAAATCAATCGTCCCATCATCCCAGTAAACGTCGACAGTAAAATACCTTTTAAAAATCTCGATCAATTCTAAAGTGCTTTTCGTTCTCTGATGAAAAGCCAAATCAATGAACGCCAGCTTTTTATTCACCTGAGGATCCTGAACCTCAGATGACTGCGAGACTGAAAGCCCCGGAAAGTTGCCCCGATCCGGCTCCGTTTTCTTTTTTAATTCTTCGAGATTTTTGAGAGCTTCGGCATAATCGGGCTTTAAGGCAATGGCCATTTCATAGCAGACTCGAGCCTCCTCACGGCGCCCCAGTTCATTGAAAATAAAACCAAGATTATTATGAGCGACGGCATCATCAGGTTTGATCGCAAGAGCCTTAAGGAAGAATTCCGATGCTAATTCATTTTTTCCCTTTTGAAACGAAATAAGGCCAAGATCATGCATTGAATTGAAATTCTTGGCATCTCGAATTAAAACCTCATGATAAATGGCTTCGGCATTATCCACCTGACCGGCCTGAAGGTGTTTTTGAGCTATCTGAATAAGGGAATCTGCGCTCTCTCCCGTTTTTCCTTCTAATCTAAACTTCTCCCTCACTGGTGAATCAATTGTCTGCTTTATCCTGGCATCCTCGTCAATCCTTTTAAATATAAAACTATGCCCCTCAAAATTTTTCAGGCCTCCCCATTCTCCGAAATTCCTATAATAGACCTTTTCAAATCCGTGCTTATTCATGGCTTCTATAAGGTCAATGTCAGTAATCCCCCATTGCCAGACGTTATGAATATCACGATATATCCTGTTGTGAGAAGGATGGATCTGATACATTTTCTCCAATAAAGATTTGTATGGTTCTTCTTCTCTCCTGTGCGGAACATTTTTGAAATATTCTTCTTCACCAAGATCAAGAAGCCTGATGGTGTTAGGCCCTAAATACTGCTGATTATAAACAATAAAATATTTTATCTTTTTTGACAATTTATTAATAATTTCATCCCAATCCGGGGCCACCTGGTGTAAAAGCACATCAAATAAAAAGACAGCGTCTACTCCTGCTATCGTTTCAGCAACAGAGTCGCTGCCGAAATTGGCTTTCAAAAGCCTCAATTGCGGAAATAATGGTTGTTGTGCCTCAACGAATCTCGTGAAGTCTGTATCTACTAAATAAGCCCTATCTATTTTATATTTCTCCAGAGCGTAAAAAGTATATCCGCCATCTACACCCCAGACCCCGCCAAGATCAGCGAAGGACTTTATATTGAAGTGCTGACATGCGTAATTGATCAGGTCCATTTTTTCGGTCATGAGGTTTCCCAAACCAGCTCTCTTACGAATCAAAAGTTGATCCTTTTCTTTTCTTTTTAATTCTTCCAGATTTTTTTCTGCTTCAGCATAGCCCGGCCTCAACTCCATCGCTTTTGTAAAGAGATTGAGCGCTTCCCCTATTTTTCCTTGATTTTTCAAGAGAGTTCCAAGGTTGCAATACGCTTCGGCATAGTCTGGTTTTAATGCCAGGGCCTTTTCATAACAGGCTTTTGCCTCCTCATCACGCCCTTGTTCATAAAAAACTACTCCCAGATTATTATGAGCTTCAGTATAATCCGGTTTAACAACTAGAGCCTTAAGAAAGAATTCTGCCGCTAATTCATTTTTACCCTTTTGAAATGCAATAACCCCAAGATTATGGAGTGCTTCGATATTTTGAGAATCCTCAGTTAAAACGTCCCTGTTTTGAAGTTCTCTGATATGGTCTTGTTGTTCTTTTATAATCCGGCTCTTATTTTCAATATCCATCAAAAGGGGGTTCTTTGCCGAAAGGTTAACCAGATCCTTGTATCCAAAATTGTATTTCTCCTTGATTTTTCTAGCTATTTTTTCTTCACCAAGAAGTGAGTAAATCGTATCTAAAGCAAATCGGAAATAAACAGGATTGTTTTTTACATCAAGGGCTCGCAACGCTGTCAAAAATGGAACTAAATCATCATCACAAATTTCAGGATCTTTTATGGCATCTGGAAAAATCTTATCGTAATCTTCTTTCGTAATAATAAGAAATAATCTCAAAGCTTTTTCGAACTCAAACACACTTCTAATATGGACTTCAGGACGATTTCCACTCGCATTCAATTCACCATCTCGAACTCTAAATTTTATCAAACATTCAGGCATCACATAAATTTCATATTTAAGGCAGATTCTTACCCAGAATTCAAAATCCGGAAGCTGGACTAATCGCTCGTTATACATTCCGATTTCTCTATAACATTTATTTCGAATGAGAACGCTTGGATGACAAAGGCAGTTTCCTTTGTAAAAGAAAACATTTAACCATTCAAACCGACTTCGGTTCGGTTGGTTGAAAATACTACAATAAAAATGACTTTTATTGCTGAAGTCATTACCTTTTTCATTAATTATCCTTGCCTGCCCGAATACGGCAGAAATATCGGGATTTTCATCAAGGAATTTGACCTGTTTTTCAAGTTTATCAGGTAAAAACAAATCATCTGAACTCAACATCGCAATATATTCACCCTTTGCTTCTGTAACACACTTATTCGCGGAGACGCAGGCGCCCTGATTTTTCTCAAAAATAAAAAGTCTTATTCTGGGATCTCTGAATTTTTTAATCTCATTTACGGTCCCGTCCGTGGAGCCATCATCGGTAATGACTATTTCGAAATCCTGAAATGTCTGATCCAAAACACTTTGAATCGCTTCGGCAACAAATGTTTCATGATTATAGGAAGGAATGATGACACTGACTTTCGGCATTTTTAATTCTTCCTCCCTCTAAAACTTTTTAAGATATCGCATATTCTTTCAACATCGCTCACGGAAAGCCCTCCGTAAAACGGCAAACAGATAACGGAATTAGAAATCTTTTTTGCCACAGGCAGATTCGATGGATTTGACGAAGGAAGATGCTTGTAACAGGTATAGTCACTACATAATGGATAAAAGTATTTCCGTGTAAAAACATTATATTTTTTAAATTCCTGATAAACAAAATCCCTGGAAGCTCCAAAAATATTCTCATGAATTCGAACAACAAAATATTGGAAGCTTTTTTTAACTCCAGGGATATCATTTGGTAAAAAGGAGAGCCCTTCCACATCATCGAGACATTTCTTATAGGCCTCTAAGAGAAACTCTCTTTTATTTCTTTCTTCCTCCACATAATCCAAAACAACCAATCCTATGGCTGCCTGTATTTCATTCATTTTACCGTTAATTCCAGGCATCACCACCTCTTCTTCATTCTTAATGCCGAAATTCTTTAAAAGGTCTATTCTTGCTTTCAGATGACGATCTTTAAACGCAAGAGCTCCTCCCTCTGCAGTATGAAAGAGTTTAGTGGCATGAAAACTGAACATTGAAATATCTCCGAATGTTCCAATCCCCCGCCCGTTAATTTCAGCTTCAAAAGCATGCGCCGCATCATAGATGACTCTCAGACCATAACGATCTGCAACTTTCTGTATTTTTAGAACATTACAAGGGGTACCAAAAACATGGACCCCTAATATTCCCGTTGTTTGTGGTGTTATCATAGACTCTATCTTTTCAGCATCAATGTTCATTGTAATTGGATCAATGTCACAAAACACCGGCCTAATGTTGTTCCATGACAAGACGTGTGGGGTTGCGGGAAAAGTAAAAGGTGTTGTAATCACTTCACCCGAAAGGCGCAAACTTTGACAGGCAACGATCAACGCTAAAGTTCCATTGTTAAAAAGAGAAAGATTCGGAACTTTTAAAACTTCTTTTATTTTTTTTTCAAAAAGGTTATGCTGGGGCCCGTTATTTGTAAGCCATTGTGAATCCCATATCTGCTCAAATTTTCTAACGACATCCTTCAAATCGGGCAAAAGAGGACGAGTCACATGAACAGGTTGTTTAAAGGCAATTACTTTTTTCGCTCGCATCTTTTTATCCAATGGTCATTTTTTTCTAAATACCAACAGCTCTAACCTACTAACACCTTTGATAAAAGAATTTTTGTATTTATTTTCCATTTCTTTTGCAAGTACATTAACAGCGTTATCCCATTTAGGTATCTCTGGATAATTAATAATTGCATTAAAAACTCTGGTGATAAAAAAATACAAGCTAAAATCTCTTGAAAGCTCCAAATCAAAATATTTTGACGTGTACTCTAATAACTCATCTTTTTCAAAAAAAAGGTTATGCCACTTAATTTCTATCGAAGAGAGATTAAAATCTTTTCTAATTTCATTTGTTTTCCCTGTGCCTCCAACAAATCCTTCCAGCATAATATATTTACCTTCATCTTCGAGTAGTGAATGAATTCTTTTTATTACTTCTTTCTGTTCCTCAAAACTTTCCAAATTAATAAGTGAACGTTGAGTAATGACTTTCGTGAATCTCTCATGGAATCTCTCGCAAGAAATATCACGAATATCCATCTGAAAAGATTTTATGTTACTATTTTTCTGTCTTAACTTTTCCAATCTCGAGATCGAAAAATCAACTGCAATTAACCGTTTGACTTTTTCATGATACTTTACAGTCCCTTCTCCTTCGCCACATCCAAGATCAACCACTCTGTCATTCTCATTCAAAAGCTCAAGAATTGAGTTAATTTCTATCTCAAGCAGGTTTTTATCATACATCGATTCTGTTGAAGGATTTTCCCAATATTTTCTGATCTCTTTATTCTTCACTATCTTAGTTTTTCCTGATTATTTAGCGGTGTCACTTACACGTTACAGCTCTGCACCCGAAAGTGTTCTATTCTCACATTATTGTAAATTAGGGTTGTAAAAAGGATCCCCGTTCGCAAACGCAAATCCACATTTTTTATTAAACAACGCTTCCTCTCTTTTAAACTCCGTTAATTTCTCAGGAGTATCAATATGTCCGCGGGAAAGGCATTCATGATGGTAAAGTTCCGCAAAAGGGGTATAAACAATGAGGTAGCCTTTTGTCTTGACCCTTACACAGAGTTCCACAT
>JACOTA010000007.1 GCA_016178585.1 Nitrospirota bacterium | reverse complement strand
ATAGAGGCCTTGTCTTTGGGCTTCGAGCTCTTCCAGAGATTTTTCCATGGGACCTCCTTATCTGAGTGTTATATAACAATCAGATAATAGGCCAAAAAAAAGGAAAAGTCAATATTTACCCATAAATTTGTCTCACACCCTTCGTTCAATTTCCGCTCGAAATAGGTTCGCGCAAAGTGTATAATTACACTACCAATTTTTTTCTTATCTTAAAAACTCTAAATCGAACTTTTCCGCATAATTGTTTTCTGCCGCCAGGGCCATTGCACAGGCTTCCTCGCCTCCCCTCCTTCCTGAAAAATTTTGAAAAGGTGTTATACTTTATTAAATCAAAGGTAAACTACAGTTGAAGGCTTTATGGATCTTTTTGAAAATAAAAGAAAAACTGTTTTAACCCTGCGCTGGCTTTTGATCATAGCGCTTTCATACCTCCTTGTTTTTCAAGAAAAAGGGTTTGCCTTTTCATTCGAACGAAAATCACAGTTAATATTTGATATTTTGGTTTTGTTATATATAGGCTCAAATATTGTTTTTGTTTTCCTTCCTAAAAAAATATTTGAATATCGATGGTTTGACGTAGCGCTTATCATCGGGGATACCTGCATTGTGTCGAGCAGCATGTTTTTAACCCATCTTTCTTCATCCTACCTGATGTTCTTTTATTTTTTAATTGTTTTGATGACGACCTTTGGGAAAGGTCTTCGGGGGATTGTCGCGAATGGACTCCTGCTGGTCGGAATGTATGTTTTGTTTGAAATAAAAGAACTTGGATCTGATTCTTTTCTCACAGACTCCTCGATGCTCCTTCAAATCCCTTTTCTTTTAATTTCGGTTATCTTTTACGGCGTTTTGGTGGATCAGGAACATCGTCGATACCAGGTCAATCTGGAGAAGATTCGGGATGTTTCCGAAATAATCAGCACAACGTTAAATCTTCGGGAAGTGTATAAAACCATCCTGGGTGCGCTCGTTCTCCTTTTAGGGGCGGAAAAATGCTCCATTATGCTCTTAGACAAAGAAGGAAAAACCCTGACCATAGAAGACGCGAGAGGAATACCCGATGAGATTATTCGGAGCACCCGCCAGATCCTTGGAGTCGGGATAGCCGGCTGGGTGGCGAAAGAAGGACAACCTTTGCTGTTGAATCATAGGTCCAAAACAAATCCGGATGGGACCAAACGGGACCCTTTTCCCGACATTGAATCCGCAGTGGCTGTTCCCCTGAAAGTTAAGAATCGAATCATCGGCGTAATTAATGTTGCCAGCCGCTCAAAAAAGAAAATTTTTAGTCGTCACCATCTGAATATTTTAACCCTTTTTGCGTCGGAAGCCGCAACCGCTATTGAAAACGCGCGACTTTTCGAGGAAATCCAGATTAAAAGCCTCGAACTCAAGTCTGTTCATATGGATGTCATTATGGCTTTTGCCGGTTCTCTGGAAAATAAGGATGTTTACACCGGAGGCCATGCACAGCGACTCTCAATCTATGCCGAAATGATCGCCCAACAAATCCAGTTTGATGAAACAGCAGTAGAACGGTTGAAGTACGCCGCTATTCTTCATGATGTCGGGAAAATCGCGATTCCTGATAAAGTGCTGCATTCCACGGGAAAACTGGAGCCTGAAGAATGGGAAATGATGAAAACACATTCGGAAAAGGGCGCTCTGATGATTTCTCAGATTTCTTCATTAAGTCATCTTTCCGCTTATATTCGACATCACCATGAACGGTGGGATGGTAACGGGTATCCCGATAAAATTAAAGGAGAGGCTATCCATATCTTTTCCCGAATTATTGCGGTTTGCGATACCTACGATGCCATTACCACCAATCGATCTTATCAAAAAGCTTATGAACCGGAACAGGTTATAAAAATCTTAAAAGGGTGCAGGGGGACACAATTGGATCCAGAACTAATCGATGTCTTCCTTGGTTTGATTCTAAAAAACGACGGGTTGCTGAAACTCGCAGTGCCCGAGGCGCCACGGTCTTTTGAATTATCGGGCGCAGATTTTTTAAAACCCGCGATCTTTTCTCTGAAAAAAGCGATTTAGCGTTTCAGGAAAACAATTTTTGTTTTGGAGCTTTGTTAACTATGGTAAAAAGCCCTGTATTCATATCGATCAAAACAAAATTTTGGGTGTTGGTGGCTTTCTTGATTATCACCACGATGATGGTGAACACCTGGTCGGTGTTCAGGTACGATAAAAAGATGATTCGGGAAGAGATGGAAGCCAAAGCCCGTTCGATAGCGGTCAGTTTATCTCTGGAGGGAACGGAGGCGATGCTTGAAAATCTCTATTTAATCCAGAATTCCCTTGCCAATTTTTCCAAACTTCCCGATGTATCCCAAATTGTCTTTATCGACGACTCCAACATGATTACGGCGGCCAATGACACGACCAGCATTGGGGACGACCTTTCAAAAGACCCCCTTTTTATAAACGCGGTTAAACAGCAGAGGGAATTTTTACAATACTATACCGTTGACAAAACTGGCGTTGAGATGCTCGCTATTTTCGAGCCGATGATCCTAAATGGCCAAATTCATGGATGGATCCGTCTCGATTTGTCGCTTAAAGGAACCGGGGAGAAAATACGAAAAAGATTTATTCAATTACTTTTCCTGGCGATTTTCATTGCCGGGATCGGGATTCTTCCCACTTTTTGGATTAGCCATAAAATCAGCGCGGTTTTAAGTAACCTGGTGGGTAAATTTAAAAAGCTTGAGTCAGGGGATTTTACTGAAAAACTTTACATTCGTTCCAATGATGAGCTCGGAGAAGTTGCTCTTTCCTATAATTTCCTGGTTGATCAAATGCGCGGAATGGTCGATAAGCTTCAACAGAAGCGCCAACGGGCCGAAGCGGAGCTCAAGGATTCCGAAGAGTTTTTCCGGGCGCTTTACGAAAATGCAAAACATCCCGTTTATCTTTTTGGAGAGGATCTCCGCTTTATCGACGTGAATCCATATTGTTGCGGGTTTTACGGGTATAGCCGGCAGGAATTTAAAAATATGAGTCTCCTCGATCTCATGGCGCCTGAAGACCGGGATGTCCAGAAAAAATTTTTTGAAGACCTTCGCAAAGAAGGCGACCTCTTTATTAAAGAATTAAAACAGCGGAAGCGAAATGGAGAAATTGTTACCATTACCCTGGATAATGTAAGCGTCACCCGGGGAGGGAAAGGGTTTTATGTCGGGTTAATTACCGATATTACGGAAAGGAAACTCGCAGAGGAACGCTTGATCCATATGGCCAACTATGACGGCTTGACTAACCTCCCCAACCGGCTTCTTTTTGCCGACCGTTTAAACCAGGCCTTACTTCAGGCAAAGCGAAATCGAACCCTTGTGGCGGTGTTGTTTCTCGATCTTGACCAATTTAAATTGATTAACGATACGCTGGGACATCCTGTCGGAGACCGGCTTTTACAGGCCATTTCCAAAATCCTGGTGACGGGCAGAGAAACGGACACCGTAACGCGACTCGGAGGGGACGAGTTCACGATTATTTTAACCAATATTTCTCATGCTACCGACGCGGCTCGGGTTGCCGAAAAGATTTTAAATTTACTCTCGGTCCAAGCTTTTTATATAGAGGGGCATGAAATTTTTATCACTGCCAGCATTGGAATCACGCTGTACCCCCAGGATGGCGAAGACATGGAGACCTTGCTTAAAAATGCCGATACGGCGATGTATTACTCCAAGGAAAGAGGAAGAAACAGTTATCAGTTTTACATTGCTGACATGAACGACTCCGCGCTAGAACGTCTTGATTTAGAAACTTGCCTCAGACGGGCTGTCGAAAAGGAGGAGCTTTTGCTTTATTATCAGCCGATCGTTGATTTAAGCTCAGGCCAGGTCGTTGCGGCCGAAGCCCTCCTTCGCTGGCGGCATCCGAATCGCGGACTCCTGTTACCCGAGCAATTTATTTATCTGGTAGAAGAGACCGGTTTGATTATCCCCATCGGGGAGTGGGTGTTAAAAACAGCTTCTCGCCAGAATCAGGCCTGGCAGAAGGCCGGTTTTAAACCGATCCATGTTGCTGTTAATATCTCCGTTTATCAATTCCAGGCCCCCAAATTTATGGACAGCGTAAAAAATGTTTTAAAAGAGTCTGAGCTGGATCCGCACAATCTTGAACTGGAGGTCACAGAAAGTAATCTGATGCAAAATGTCGAAAGAACAAGGCTTATCTTGCATCAATTGAATCAAATGGGCGTAAAAATATCTGTGGATGATTTTGGCACCGGTTATTCATCGCTCAGTTATCTTAAGCGGCTGCCGATAGACACTTTAAAAATTGACCGCTCTTTTATCCTGGATATCAACGAAAATCCAGACGATCAGGCCATTGCGACAGCCATTATTGCGATGGCTCACAGCTTGAAATTAAAAGTGATCGCTGAAGGGGTAGAGAATCACAAGCAGATCGAGTTCCTCTTGTCCCGCCGTTGTGACCGCGCTCAGGGATTCCTGTTTTCCAGCCCGTTAACGGCAAAGGAATTTGAAGAGTTTCTGGAAAAAACTCCCTGATTGTTCCGTTTCCTAAACAAAGTTAAACCGTTTGAAAGCCTTTTTTAAAGGGAATGGCGAGAAGGAAGACCTTTTCATCGGAAAAGAGAGCCTCTTTAAATGATTTTTTGAGAGAGAACGAAGCCCTTCGTATTCGGGTAAATCGGGTAACCGGCTGAAGATTTTGAGAAACAGCGGGCCGGCCGCTTCTTTGCCACCCTGTCGTTCTATTTCAACCGCCGCCAAAACCCTCTGTTCCATATGTTTATAATTGACATCCATTTCGGTATCGAGCTCCTCTGCGGCCTTTTTGTAAGAACCCTGTTTTAAGTAAAGTAGAGCCAGGTTAATATGAGCTTCTGGTAAAATCGGCGAAAGCTCTTTAGCGATCAGATACTCCTTAAACGCTTTTTGGTTATTTTCCTGGCGATAATAAACAGTTCCGAGGTTGTTATGAATGTAGTAGAGGTAATCTTTAGGAGGGAAAAGGTTTAAAGATTGTTTGAAAAAATAAAGAGCTTGATCGAGGTTGTTTTCGCCTAAATAGCCATAGCCGAGAGAAAAACAGGCAATAAACGAAGCGGGATTTTTTTTGAAGGCGTCTCCCCATAAAGTCACCTCGCTTTTCCAAACCTGATTCCGAAGGTAACTCTCATAAGAGAATAGAGAGATTCCGAGCCATAAAAAAACGGCAAACCCGTAATTCAACGACGGGTGTGTTTTTATCAGTTGGTTCTTTAAATTCACCAAAACCCAGGCAACCAGGATAACGATCCCTCCTCCGGAAAGATATCCCCGGTTTTCCTGAAAAATAGAAAGGCTCGTCATTCCGGGTAATAAAAAGACAGGAAGCAGGGTAATGACGAACCAACTGGTCAGAAACAGGAGTGTTTTGTGACGTCGGAAAACGAACAGGAGAAGTCCTGCCAGAACCCAGAAGAGAAGACAAAAAATCAGCAGGGGGCCGAGTTCCATTTTCGGGAAGGGGTGGTCGGCTGTTAACGGATAGGGAAAAAAGGTTAAACGAAGATACTGGGTTGCGAGATAAACGCTTCCGAGAAAAATATTTTTGGCGTCAATGAGGTGATTTGCAGAAACGGGAGAACTGAATCCGCCGGCGCCTCCACCTGTCATAAAATAGTGCCGGACGGCTAAAAAAAGAACAACCAAAAAACCGTAGGCAAAATAAATGCCGACCTTTTCTCTTTTCTTTAAATGTCGCTGATACAAGAAGTCATAGCTGATTAAGAGAAGGGGTAAGGTAATCGCGACTTCTTTGCTGAGCAACGCGAGAAAAAAGGCCAGGAGCGACAACGTGAGCCATTTTATGCGAGGGTGTCTTCGGTACTGAATGAACGCTGAAAAGGAGGCAAGATAAAATAAAGCTGAAAGCGAAGAAGATCGGCTTGAAATATAATTGACGACTTCGGTATTCATGGGATGAAGAGAAAAAATAAATCCGGATAACAGTCCGACCGCCTTAATTTGAGACAATTGAAAAGCAATCCGCCAAACCAAAAAAGAGCATGCCAGATGCAGGAGCAGATTGACGAGGTGATAACCCACAGGCGAGGTTTGACTGACCCTGTAATTCAAAGCATTTATAAAAACGGTTAAAGGACGAAACCCCGAAATAAAAGGCGTGCCGCTGAAGCCCTTCCCGGACGTAAAAAAGGCCGGGAAATCTTTTAAGGAATGAACATGATCGTTATAGAGAAGGGTGTGAAAATCATCGAGATGAAAGCTGTTCTGAAAAACATTTGAAAAGACGGCTGACACGATGAGAACAAGAAGCGCGCCAGAAGCTGCCGGAGAAAGTTTATCGAGGGGTTTCATTAATATCGAGAATGATTCCCTGAAGCAGAAGCTCAAAACCGATGAGAAAGGGCAGGACACTCAACATCACCGTGCCTGTTGTGGCGACGCTGTTTGTGGTGATCGATTTCCACCACGCATACAAGCCAAATCCCAGCCCCCAGAAAAAAAGGGGAAGGCCGGCCATCACGAAAATGGCTATGGGAGAAAAGTCTCTTAGAATATACTTTTGGTAAAAACGGTAGATCAACCGGTTGATTAAAAAAAAGGGGAAGGAAAGAACAATTTTATAGAGTTTCATGGATGATTTTTCATTTCCATAGCGAGCGGGAATCGGAACGTCTTTAATTTTTAAGTTAAAAATGTTGAGTTGCACCAACATGTCGTTTTCAAAGAAAAACCGCCGATGGATTTTGCTTAAATCCAGAACGGAAAAATCGCCGGCTTTTATGGCCCAATAGCCGTTCTGAGGATCGAAAATGTGCCAGTAACCTGAAGTTATTTTGGTAAGAAAGGTCAGCCAGAAATTTCCCCATTTTCTTAATAAAGGCATCTGATTCAACTCTGTGCTGTGAAGAAACCGGTTTCCCTTAGCGTAGGAAAATCCCTCGACGAGAGGGGTGAGGAGCGCGGGAAGATAAAAGGGATCCATTTGTTCATCGCCGTCCATTTTGACCAGAATATCCGACCCATCCCGGAGGGCCTGTTGAAAGCCTGTTAACGCCGCGCCTCCCACCCCTTGATTCATTGAATGATAAAGAATTGTTAAGCGCGGATCGTTGATGTCTTCAAGGGCTTTTGCGGTCTGATCTGTGCTCGCATCATTAACGGCGATAATTTTATCTACAAAAGGAGGGATCCCTTTGACGACAGCTCTGATGTGTTTTTCCACGTTATAACAGGGGATAACCACGGCTATCTTTAAATCTTTGTACATAAAAAAGCTCCGCTAATTTCTGGCATGCTTTTGTTTCTGAAAAAGGTGAACAGCCTTGTTATGTTCTTTGAGGGAGGTAGAAAAATAGTGCGTCCCGTTATTTTTAGACACAAAATAAAGATATTCGACAGCGGCTGGATGAACGGCGGCTTCGAGCGATCGTTTCCCCGGATTGGAAATAGGACCTGCCGGAAGCCCTTTCAGTTTGTAAGTATTGTACGGGGTCTTTGTTAAGAGCATTTTTTTAGTGATTTTTCCCGTATACCCCTTCATTTCATATATGACGGTTGGATCACTTTGAAGCGGAATATTTTTTTTAAGCCTGTTATGAAAAACGGCAGAAACCCAGGCCCTTTCTTCGTCAGAGTTGGTTTCACGTTCAATGATCGAGGCCAGCGTGACGATTTCCTGCTGCGTTAACTTCATCTGCTGGGCCGCTTCCTGGATATCAGGAGTGTATTCCTGAAAAAAAGTCGTTACCATTTTTTTAATGATGTCCTCGGTTTTAATTCTTCGGGGGAAAAAGTAGGTGCTTGGAAAAAGATATCCCTCAAGAGATTCGACGTTCAGGTGAAGGGTATGGATCAATTCCGGATCATGAACCAGCCGGATAAAGTCGTCCCGGTTGCCTAATTTCTTTTCCTCAAGAAGATCCGCAATGTGATAGGAGGTGTACCCTTCAGGAATGGAAACCTCGTACTGAATGATCTTTCCCTTTTTTAACAGATTCAGGATTTCCTGCGGGAGCATTCGCGTGTGAAAATCGTACTCTCCCGGATGGATGTTTTTTTCCGTAAGGGTGAGTTTTCCGAGAATAATAAAATATTCTTTATTTTTAATCAGCCCTTCCCTATGGAGCAGGTCTGCCACGACCCTCATATGGGCGCCATCCGGGATGTCGATTATTTTATGAATTTCCTGATCTTGCGGGGGCAGATACAAATAGAGGAGAACGTGGATGGACAGAAAAAGGAACGCCACGCCGACCAGGAGAAAGAAACTGAAAACACCCTTCTTTTTAAAGGATTTATCCATTAAAAGCGGTCTGAGAATGTTTTTGGATGATCTTTTCAGCCTGCAGGAGAGCTTCTTCTAATTTTTCGGGATTTTTCCCTCCCCCTTGTGCCATCTCCGGTTTTCCCCCTCCTGTCCCTTCGACCACGACAGAAAGCTCCCTGACGATCTCTCCCGCGTGAAATCGGTTGGTTTTAGAGGGTGAAACGGACACGGTTAAATAGACCTTTCCTTCGGCAGAAGACCCTAATATGATCACATCAATCCCGGGAAGATTTTTGTATTCGTCCATCGCCGACCGGAGATCTTTAGGGCTCATGGCTCCCATTTTTTTGATTAAAACGGATGTCCCGTTTACTTTTTTTATTTCTGTTTCTCGGTCATTTTTTGGCGAGATTGATTTTGACTTGAGAGAAGTAATTTCCTTTTCTTTTTCTTTTAAAGAAGAAATAAGTTTAAGGAGTTTTTGCGGGGCTTCAGCTGGTTTTACTTTTAAGTTTTCTGCCATCTGAAGGAATTGTGATTCCTGGGTTTTGATCAATTCGTAAGCGCCTTCTCCCGTGACCGCCTCGATCCGGCGAATTCCAGCCGCGATACTGCTCTCGCTGACGATTTTAAAAACACCGATATCTCCCGTGGCGCGGCAGTGGGTTCCTCCACACAACTCCTGACTGAGGTTCTCGATCTGAATCACTCGCACCTCATCCCCGTACTTATCTCCAAAAAAAGCCAACGCCCCCTCTTTTAATGCTTCTTCAAGACCCATAATTTTGGGATGGACCGGAACATTTTTTCTTACCCGTTCATTCATCAACCTTTCGATTTTATCGAGTTCCTTCCGGGTTAAAGGGAAAAAATGGTTAAAATCAAACCTGAGGCGGGCAGGATCCACATAGGATCCTGCCTGTTTAACATGATCTCCAAGGACTTCCCGCAGCACAGCATGGAGCAAGTGTGTGGCGGTATGGTTCCTTGCGCTATCCTTACGTCGTTTTTCATCCACCTCTAAAACATAGGTACTGTTTTCAATGAGTTCCCCTTGAACGACTTTAACTTTATGGACGATAAGCTCCGGGGCTGGTTTTAAGGCGTCCTGGATTTCGGCCAGTACCGTTTCTCCCGAAACTGTCCCTTGATCGCCAACCTGTCCGCCCCCTTCGCCGTAAAAAGGGGTTTCTTTAAAAACACAGAAAACTTCGTTGCCCTCTCGAGCTCTCTTGACCCTTTCTGTTCCGTTGAGCATGGCGATGAGAGTGCTTTGGCCCTCAAGCGAGTCATATCCTAAAAATTTGGTTTTTCCGTATTCTTTTAAAATCTCCTTGGAGAAGGAAACTAATGCGGAGTCCTCCGTGCCGAACCGGCTGGCGGCTCTGGCGCGTTTTTTTTGGTTTTCCATTTCTAATTCGAAACCTTTGATGTCGAGATTGAATCCCTCTTCGACCGCGATGTCCTCTAATAAATCCAGAGGAAATCCATAGGTATCGTAAAGTTTAAATAACGCCTCCGGCGGGACTGTTTTTTCCCCATCCCGCTTCATTTTTAAAAAAAGCTCCTCAATCAATTTCATTCCGATATTCAGCGTATGAATAAATCGTTCTTCTTCTCCCTGTGTCATTTGGCGGATCCGGGATTGATTGGAATCCAATTCGGGATAAAAGGGTTTCATTTGAATGATCACGGTATCGGTCAATTGAAAAAGGAACGGATCAGACATCCCTAAAAATCTTCCGTGGCGGGCCGCCCTTCGCATGATTCTTCTCAGAACGTAGCCGCGTCCCTCGTTGGAGGGATGGACGCTGTCGGCAATTAAAAAAGTAATCGCACGGATATGGTCGGCAATGACCCGGACCGAAACATCTTTTGACGGGTTTTGGCCGTAGCGTGTTCCCGTGATTTTTTCTATTTCTCCGATGATCGGCTTGAACAAATCGCTGTTGTAATTGCTTTTAACGCCCTGGCAAACGGCGCTGATCCGTTCCAATCCCATACCGGTATCAATGCTTGGTTTTGGAAGGGGGAGAAGCTCTCCCCTGGTATTCCGATTAAACTGCATGAACACCAGATTCCAGATTTCCAGATACCGGTCGCAATCACACCCTAACCCGCAGGTTGATTTTCCGCAGCTGATTTCAGGGCCCTGGTCGAAATAAATTTCCGAACAGGGACCGCACGGTCCGGTGTCTCCCATTTGCCAGAAATTATCCTTTTCTCCCATTTTGACAATCCGGTCCGCCCGGACTTTTTTAGCCCACAAAAACGCCGATTCCTCATCATCTTTAAAAACGGTAATCCAAAGATGTTCGGGGGAAAGACCCATAATCTGCGTTACAAACTCCCATCCATATTCGATCGCATCGGGTTTAAAATAATCCCCGAATGAAAAATTTCCCAACATTTCAAAGAAAGTATGGTGTCTGGCTGTTTTTCCGACATTTTCAAGATCGTTATGTTTTCCGCCCGCCCTCATGCACTTTTGAACAGAAACCGCCCTTTGATAGGCCCTTTTTTCGTCACCCAGGAAGATCTGTTTGAATTGCACCATTCCGGCGTTTGTAAAAAGAAGGGTGGGGTCTCCGGCGGGAATGAGAGGGGAGCTTATGACCCGTGTATGCCCTTTTTGTTCAAAGAATTTACAAAAGGCCTCTCTGATTTCTGCTGAACTGAGCTTTTTTCCGATCA
This sequence comes from Nitrospirota bacterium, assembly GCA_016178585.1. Lineage (NCBI taxonomy): Bacteria > Pseudomonadati > Nitrospirota > Nitrospirota bacterium. The sequence goes on along the minus strand of JACOTA010000007.1, from coordinate 20,972 downwards.
CGAAGATCCAAACCGGTCGATTTTAATTTCCGACCCTTTTGTCGTTTCTTTAGGGGACGCCTTTCCGGGACCTGCCGGGATTGCAGGTTCCTTTCCCTGCATGGCGCTCCAGTTGATATCGCTGGAGGTTTGTATGCCTTTGACTTTTAGAGTGAAATCATCCGGATTGGTTGACCACCGAAGGGCCTCTTCAAAGGTAACCAGTTTTTGCTGAAATAAGGAATAAAGGGATTGGTCGAAGGTTTGCATTCCATATTGAGATCCCCCGGCGGCAATGAACTCCGGAATCCTCCTCGTTTTTTCCGAATCGATAATACATTCTTTAATGGTTTGGGTAGCAATCATAATTTCAACAGCCGGAACCCTTCCCTGACCATCGGCTCTTGGGATCAACCTCTGGGAAATAATTCCTTTTAAGATGGAAGCGAGCTGGAGCCTAAGCTGTTTTTGCTGATAAGGAGGAAAAATAGAAAGGATCCGATTGATGGTTTCCGTGGCATCCGTGGTATGCAGGGTGCTCAAAACCAGATGGCCGGTTTCAGCGGCCGTCATGGCGGTGGAGATCGTTTCAAAATCCCTCATTTCTCCCACGAGAATGACATCGGGGTCCTGTCGAAGCGCCCCTCTCAGGGCAGATCCAAAAGATTCAGCGTCGGTTCCGATTTCTCTTTGACTGACCAGACTTTTTCGGTCTCGATGTAAAACCTCAATGGGATCTTCAATGGTGATAATGTTTTCGGGCCGATTCCGATTGATATAATCGATCATAGCCGCAAGAGTGGTTGACTTTCCACTTCCGGTGGTTCCTGTGACTAAAACCAGGCCCCGGGTTTCATTGGCAAGTTTCTCGATGGCAGCCGGGAGGGTCAATTCGTTGATTGAAGCCACCTGGGTTGGAACCACACGAAAAACGAGATTAATGGAGCTTCTCTGCTGGTAAGCATTCACTCTGAACCGGCCCAACCCCGCAGCGCTATAGGCCAGATCCACCTCAAATTTTTCTTTGAACTTTTGTTTTTGGGTGTTATTCATGATTCCCAACGCGAGTGACACCGCGTCCTCAGGGGTTATCTTGGGAAATTTGTCCATCGGGGTCAAGTGACCATTCACCCGGACAATAGGATGGCTTGCCACCTTTAAGTGAAGGTCGGAGGCTTTAAGTGCCAATGCCGCTTTTAATAATTCATCGATATTCATTTTGCTCCTACCCTTAGAGATTTAAATAAATTTCTCCGTAACTTTCAATGGGTTAGAAAAATTTAATTTTTCTCTATAAGAAATAGTTTAGCTTAAAAACGCTTTTTCGACAAGTTGACCTGGTCTGTTTTTAAGGCCTTTCCAGGGTTTAAACTTCAACAAATTTAAAAGGGCGATATTTAACCTGCTTTAACGCTACTCTTGGGCTCATTCGCCAAAACTTTAACCGTTACCGGTTTCTTTATTTCAACCTCAATTTTTTTAGGTTCGGTTTTCTGGTTCGCCGGGTTAAGTTTTGCCTTTATCTGCTTTTCTGCTTCTGCCGCGAGTGAAGGATTATTTTTTAAAAATTCCTTGGCATTATCCCTTCCCTGACCAATCCGCTCGCCCTGGAATGAATACCATGCGCCGCTTTTTTCGATCACCCCTTTTTCAACGCCTATATCGATAATTTCGCCCAACTTAGAGATTCCCTCGTTAAACATGACATCGAATTCAGCCTGTTTAAAGGGAGGGGCTACCTTATTTTTAACCACTTTAACCCGAACCCGGTTGCCGAAGACCTCGTTTCCATCTTTCAAGGTTTCAATTTTTCGGATATCGAGGCGAATGGACGCATAGAATTTCAAGGCATTTCCCCCCGTGGTGGTTTCCGGGTTTCCGAACATCACTCCGATTTTCATTCTCATCTGGTTGATAAAAATGACCGTCGTCATCGATTTGCTGATTGCGGAGGTGAGTTTTCTTAACGCTTGAGACATCAACCTGGCCTGCAACCCCATATGGGAATCCCCCATTTCCCCCTCTAATTCCGCTCGTGGAACCAGCGCCGCAACGGAATCGATGACAATTAAATCAATAGCGCCGCTCCGAACCAGGGTCTCGGCAATTTCCAGCGCCTGTTCCCCGGTATCGGGTTGTGAAATCAGGAGATCATCGGTTTTGACTCCCAGTTTTTTTGCATAACTGATATCCAGGGCATGTTCGGCATCGATAAACGCGGCTGCCCCTCCTGTTTTCTGAATTTCTGCAATCGCATGAAGGGTTAACGTTGTTTTACCCGAAGATTCCGGCCCAAAAATTTCAATGACTCTCCCCCGGGGGAACCCCCCGACACCCAGGGCGACATCGAGTCCTAAAGACCCGCTTGAAATGGCGGGGACTTCAGCGGCTGCTTCCTGGGTTCCGAGCCGCATGATGGACCCTTTTCCAAATTGTTTTTCAATTTGACTTACTGCCAGTTCAATAGCTTTTTGTTTGTTGCTGTCTTTTTCAATCATGAGATTTCTCCTTAAAGAGTGTTAGAGTAAGAAACGTGCTAATTGAGAATAAATAGGGACTTCCCTGTTCAAATGACTTTCGAAAAAAATGAGCTCGCTGGCTATGTGTTCATTAGTCGTAACCTTAGCATATTCAACGCATTGGAGGAAGCGAGCCATTTAAAAGTTTCCCGGTCAACGATATACCGCGCCTCTTCCCAAAAGAGACCTTTTTGATCAGAAAGCCCAAAATAGACAAGGCCAACCGGTTTTTTGGGGGTTCCTCCACCGGGCCCCGCGATTCCTGTTACGGCGACGCCAATATCGCTCCGGGTAGTTTTTCGAATCCCCTCGGCCATGGCTAAAGCAACTTTGGGACTGACAGCCCCGTACTTTTTAATTAAGAGAGGGGAGACCCCCAACTGTTTGATTTTGGCAATGTTACTGTACGTAATGGCCGAGTTGTTAAAATAGGCTGAACTTCCCGCGATATTGGTCATCCGGTGGCCGATGAGTCCTCCTGTACACGATTCGGCCACCGAAAGAGTTTTTTTCCTCATTTTCAATTGTTGCCCGACCACTTCCTCCAGGGTTTGATCATCTTCACCATAGATTAGGTTCTTTAATCTATTTTTGATTTCTTTATCCATCTCTTTTCGTTTTTTATCGAGGGCTTGTTTGGTTTTTTCTTTCATCATCAAAGAGATTTCAACGCCGGTTCCTTTCGCCAATAATCCGAATATCACGTTCCTGGTTATCATTAAATCTTTCAAGGATTCGTTGATAGACGATTCGGGAAGACCAAAAGTCTTGTATTTTTTAAAAAAGAGGTTTTCTTGTCGGCCCCCGGTTTTAAAAATAAAGGGAAAAACTGTCGCGGCGATCATTTGGCGCATTTCGGCAGGAACGCCGGGCAAACTGACTAAAACCGTTTCTTTTTCCGTGACAATAAATCCGGGTGCGATCCCGTGTTTGTTTGGAATAATGAAACTTTTTCCCGGGAACCACGCCTGTCGCTCATGAATTTTTAAGAAACCTCGTCTTCTGTTTACGAACTTTTTCTTAATTTCCCCTAAAATCTTTTTATTTAATATTAAAGGCCTTCCAAAAGCATCCGCCACAGCCGGCCGGGTGACGTCGTCTTCGGTGGGTCCTAATCCGCCGGTTAAAAAGATCCATTTTGACCTTTTTTGAGCCGTTTGAATGCTCTGGACGATATCTGATTCTAAATCGCCGACGACTGTTTTAAACCGCACCAGAATGCCTAAAGAAAACAAAACTTTGGAGATAAAAGAGGAATTCGATTCCGTCGCGTCAGGAAGCAGGAGTTCGCTCCCAATGGCAATGATTTCTGCACTATGATTAGTTCTCATTGTGATTAGGCGGGATTGTAGCACTGGCACAGAAGAGAGTCAAAATTCTTTTCCTCTTTGAGTTAGGAGTGGTGTTCGGATTCCAGGAATCTTTCCGCGTCTATGGCCGCCATGCACCCTGTTCCAGCGGCGGTAACCGCTTGTTTATAAACGAAGTCCTGAATGTCTCCGGCCGCAAAAACGCCTGGAACGCTGGTTTTCGTTCCCTGATGGGTCATAATGTATCCGGTTTCGTTAAGTTCAATCTGCCCTTTGAATAAGGAAGAGTTAGGTTCATGTCCAATGGCGATAAAGACCCCGTCACAGGGTTCTTCTTTAACCGTATGGGTCTTGAGGTCTTTAAGTAAAACGCCGGTGACTTTGCCCGTTTCTTCTCCGAGGATTTTCTCAATCTCGCTGTTCCAAATAAACGAGATTTTAGGATTTTTCTCCGCTCTAGCCTGCATGATTTTTGAAGCCCGCAAGGTTTCCCGCCGGTGAATGACTTTCACCTCTTTGGCAAATTTTGTTAAAAAGGTAGCCTCTTCCATTGCCGTGTCGCCCCCTCCGATCACCAGCACTTTCTTTTCCTTGAAGAAAAAGCCGTCGCAGGTCGCACAGGCGGAAACCCCATGCCCCATGAGCGCTTTTTCCGAGGGAAGGTTGAGGAGTTTAGCTGAAGCGCCGCAGGCAATAATTAAGGTTTCTGTCAAAAGGGTTTCTTCATCCAGAAAGATTTTAAAAGGCCGGTGGGAAAGGTCAACCTTGCCGACATTTCCCCGGATAAACCGGGTTCCAAACCTTTCGGCCTGTTTTTTCATTTCAATCATCAGGTCGGGGCCCATGATCCCGGCGGCAAACCCTGGGTAGTTTTCGACTTCCGTGGTAATCGTAAGCTGGCCTCCCGGCTGAACGCCTTCGATTAAAACCGGCTTCAAATTGGCCCTGGCGCTGTAAATGGCTGCCGTCAGACCGGCCGGACCTGAGCCTATAATTAAAACATTTTCTATCTCCCGCATTAAAAGCTCCCCATCAAAAAAGAGTAATCATTGAAAAAACAATGTAACATTAAAAGCCATTTTAAATCAATTCAGTTTCCTCTTTACCAGCAGTAGTCTTTTTTAATCTTGCTCTAATGTTAATTGAAAAAAAACGAGGGACAGTCTATACTTTTCAAATCACCAAACAACAGTTCTTTAGTGAAGTTTATTAATGGCGAACTCGTCAAAACCAGTCTCTTTTCAAATCGGCGACATCGTGGATACCCCCCGGGGTGTCGGGAGCGTCGCCGAAATCAAGGGATCCCTTTGTTCAATCATGGTTCCGTCGGGGCATCAATTTGTTTATCATGCCGAGGATATCAAAAAGATTTTTGAGGATGTTCATCATTTACAGTGGGCTCTTGGCCTGTTTCATATCGGCGACGTCGTGGAAACCCCGGAGGGAAGCGGTACCGTATGGAATATTTATCATGAGGGCCAGTTTTATTTTGTCTTTGTGAGGTTTCATTCCGGTTTGTGTGTGAAGTATGCTCAACATGAAGTCAGGTTAATCCAGGAATAGAGGGGGTCGACTTTTTCTATGGTTCATTTAGACAAAATATTAATTGCAACCGATTTTTCAGTCTCTTCCGAGGAGGCCTTCGAATATGCCCTTTATTTGGCTTTACTCCAGCGAGGCAAACTTTACATCCTTCATGTCCTTACCCGGGATTTTTCTCCTGTCTGCATGATTCCCGCACTCGAAGTTGGCCCTGTTCCTGAACTGGAAATCCCCGTTTCTCCAAGAGAGGATGAATACGAAGCCGAGATTAAGCAGAAGATGTTTGAACTTGTTCAGCGTGCCAGAAAAGAGGGACTCATCGTGGAAGATCTGCTTGTAAACGGGAAGCCTTTTCATGAAATTATTCGTATTTCCCGGGAGAGAGCGGTTGGTTTAATTATTCTGGGAAGTCATGAAAAATCGGAACTTGAATCGAGATTGCTTGGGAGCACCGTTGAGAAAGTCACTCGTAAAGCATCCTGTCCGGTTTTAATTGTTAGACGGTTTCCGTCCGAAACCGGAGCGGGTCTTATGGAGAAAAACGGATGATAAACAAACGAAAAAGTCCCAGGTTGGTTTTGTCGGGGTGGGTCGAAATTGTTCGAGACTCCCGGGAAAAGGTTGAAGTGTCAGGTGTTAATATTGCTTCTGGAGGAATCGGGGTTTACAGCCCAACGAAGCTGGAAGCTGATGAAGAGGTGACCCTGACCCTCCATTTCATCGATTATCAGGTTGGTAAAGTCCCCGAAAGCCTCCGGGCGTCTGTCAAATGGGTGAAGCCGATTGGACATTATTACGAAATCGGACTTAAATTTAATTCTCTCGATCCCGATCATCAGGCCCTTCTCATATCCTATATGGAGTCAAGAAAAAAAGAACTGATAGATGAGTAGCCGGCTTAGCCGGTGCGAAGGGAGGGGTGAGGGGGCATCGGAGGCTCAGAGCTTGCTTTGGAAGCGATTTCACAGCGGACATATGGTTTTAATCATCTCTACCCGCACGGGCCCCTGAATAAAATAAGATGAGTGAAAGAAATGAAAGATACCAATTGTTTATTGTTTCAGACTCGACGGGGGATACAGCCGAACGGGCGGCTTTGGCGGTTTTATCGCAATTTAAAAACAACCATCAAATCGAAATCACCAAATTTAGAAATATTAAAACCGAAATTCAAGTCAGAGAGATGGTCCAAAAAGCCTCTCTGAATCACGCTTTTATTGTTTATACCTTTGTGTCGGAGGCTTTAAGAAAACAACTAGACCATGAAGCCGCTCAAGCCAGTATTCCCGTGGTCGATTTAATCGGCCCGCTTCTCCGACAACTGGAAAATTATCTTCATAAACTCCCGTCAGCGGAGCCTGGATTAATCCACCGGGTCGACCAGCAATACCTTAAAAGAATGGATGCCATTCAATTTGCCGTGAAACACGACGACGGACAATCTTTGCATACTTTAGGTTACGCTGATATTCTATTGGTTGGTCTTTCACGGTCAGGGAAAACGCCGTTGAGCATGTATTTGGCGCAATACGGCTGGAAGGTGGCAAATATCCCTTTGATCTTAAATATCCCTCCGCCTCATCAGCTTTTCAGGGTTAATCAAGAAAAAGTGGTTGGTTTAATGACAGATTTTGACATTTTAATTAAAGTGAGGCAGGCTCGTCTCAAGAACTTAAAACAGCCCTCCTCTTTCAATTATGCTGATCCTTCCTATATTTCGAAAGAACTCAATTACTGCAATGATGTGTATAAGCAAAATCAAAAATGGAAACGGGTTTTTGTGGCGGGACGGGCTGTTGAGGAAGTTGCGGCGGATATTCTTTCTCTATTGGGTTTGCGGAAATAAAAGACAACCGGAATTGTTTAATCATTTTAATTATTAATGGAGAGTTGTTGGAGCGGGTCTTTTTCGTTGGTTACCGGTTTCGGATCAATTTCCATGGTCAGGATGTTCGATTTTCCGACAGCCAGAAAATTGAACTTTTCCGCCGAATTACCAATCATAGGGTTTTTAATGTTCACAAAAAAACCGGACTGTTTCAGGATGCCTTCTAGCGGATAATCTGTTTCTTCAAAAGAACAAAAGATCAAACCTCTAATGGTTTCGTCCCGCTTCAATTGAATGGAAACTCGAAAAAAAGTTCCTTTTGTGGGAAAAGGTTGTTTAATATATTCTTTTTCGATGGTTTGAATATAAGAAATATTCTTTTTGTTCACGAGTAGAATCGATCGGGGGTTGACGGCCTCGGTAGAGTGCGGCTCAAGGAGCTTTAAAAAGTCCTGTTTTCCATTGAGGAAATCTGAAAAACGGTTAAAACGGGGAGGAAGTTCAACAACGCCGATACATCTACTTTCACCAATTTTTAGTCTTACCCTTACTTCCCGCATCATAAGGTGTACTAAAGCAAAAACGAGACCAGAAGTGGTTTTCTCTAAATACTTGTTTTTAATGGAAAAAATAAAAAAATTTTTTTAACGAATGGGCAATTTTTGTCAGGTGTGGCCAAAAATTTCCCATCACTGAATATTCTGTCTGGTTTCCCAGTTGATGCCCGGAAAGGATGAAATTCACTCATGGTCAATAAAGAAGACGAACCGGAAGGTCTTGCTCTTTATTCCTGCGGTTATTGCGGGGAGACCAATGAAATTTTAATTGAGACATCAATCGGCAAAAATTATGAGGTCGTCGAAGATTGTTTTATCTGTTGCAGGCCTAATATCAGAACAGAGTTAGAAAGCTGTCATTGCGAACAAAGTGAAGCAATCTCAAGACTTTACGATAAGATTGCCACGCACCCTTCGGTGCTCGCAATGACATGATTAATAAGTGGGTGCGAAGTCTATCGCTGGTCTTGGGATAGACGTTTTCCTTGACTTTTTTGGGTAAATCTTCAACAATTAAAAATTAACTTAATATATTTATCGAATGAACGTGGAAAGATCCAGGAAAGAAACCTCTTTTCTATGGGTCATTAAAACTGAAAGGAATATGAGTGGGTATTTTTAAAACGAATTGGTGGGTGATGGTAATGGGTTTTGTTTTAACTCTTCAGTTTTCTTCGTTTGTACGGGCAGAAGATGGAAAGGGAAGAGAGATTCTTGAGCAGACCAACAAAATTTACGGAGGAAAAGATCAGCAGTCGAAGTTGACTTTTCTGATAAAGGAAGCCGGGGGTGAGGAGCGTAAACTCGTCATGAGAAGGGCCTGGAAAAACTACAATGGAGAAAAAGGGCTCGACTCTAAGGTTATGATTTTTCAGGAATATCCTCCCGAGACCAACGGCTCAAGTTTTATGGGGTGGTTTTACCGGCCCGGTTCGGGGAAAAAAAATGACGCCTGGTTGTACATTCCTCTTTTGAAAAAAATCGAACAACTTCCGGATACAAGTAATCGTGATGAGTCTTTTCAAGATTCCGATATAAAACCCTCTGATATGATGGTGAGAGCCATTGAGTTGGATAATCACCAATTTTTACGGGAAGAAACCATTTCCAACAAGGTCTATTTGGTGATTGAATCGACCCCAAAACAGAAAGATCCAAATTATCCTTACAGCAAGGTTCAAAGCTGGATTTCAAAGGATCAAAACTTAAAGGAAAAACTCGATTATTACGATTTAGACGGCAACCTGTTCAAACGCCAGCTCATTTCATGGAAAAAAGTTAAAAACGCTTTTGTATGGGAAAAAGTAGTGACTTCCAATATGATAAACCATAATGTGACCACGTTGAATATTTCGGATATTAAAGTCGATACCGGATTAGGTGACTCCTATTTTTCGGAAAGAACTATGAAAATGGCCTCCAAAAAATAAATTGGCAATAAAACCTCAGATTTCTTTGAAATAGAAATTCTACGATGACGCGGAAAACAGGGTTACAAAAAAAATTGGTTTTTTCAATTCTTGGAATCGGGTTCTTATCGGGAATTCTTGTCTTGTCTTTTGTTTATCTTATCGGCAAGAGGAGTTTAAAAGAATCCATCGGACTTAATTTCAAAAAATTAGCCGAAGCCACGAGTGATAATATCGATACCCTGATTAACAGCCACCTTGAAGAAGCGGGCTTAATGGCTTCGTCAAATACCATTCTTTCTGCCGTTGAGGAGTCGAATCAATTCTATGAAGGTACGACGGATCAGGAAATCAAAAAACGGATCGAAGAAATAGAACAACGGTGGATCAATGCCTCTGGATTCGACGCTTATTTGATGGAAGTTCAAAATAATAAAGCCACATTTTACTTTAATTCGTTTTTAAATCATGAAAAAGAAAAGGGAATTCACCCTCTCTTATTGGTGACAAATATTCAAGGAGCGCTGGTTGCTGCCAATAAAAGCCCCTCTCATTATTCTTTTGCCAATGAACCGTGGCGGAAAAAAACATTTAACGAGGGAAAGGGAAAGACCTACATCAGCAACATAGAGTGGAATCCTGAACTTGGCATTCAAACTTTTTCGATGGGCACCCCTATCTTAAAAAATGGAAAAGCCATCGGGGTCTTTTATATGGTCCATGACGCCCATCGGTTTTTTCATTCGATGTCCCTCGCAAAAGTGGGAAAAAGCGACCACGCCCTTATTCTTGATTCGAAAGGAAGAGTTATTTTTGACCCCCTGCAATTCACTCCCCCGCAACAAACGCTATCTCCGTTGCTTTCGAAAGAGGTGTTAACAGGAACCTCAGGCTGGATTTCTTCAAAGCATGATCTTTTTTTTAACGGACAAGATTCGGTCAATGGATTTTCTCCAGTGAAATCGACAATGACGGCGCTTTCGGGGGATTTTGGCGGCGCGCAATGGACAGTTTTTACCAGCCAGGACCCCCAAGAAACGTATGCGCCGATTTACACCCTTTTGATCTGGATAGGCGGTATCGGATTGGTAGGGGCCGGCGTGATCACAGTCTTTGGCCTTTTGATATCACGCGGGATTGTTCGCCCTATTTCTCAACTCATTGAAGGCACCGAATTAATTGGCGGAGGGAACCTCAACCATCATATTAAGATCACGACGGGAGACGAAATAGAAGATCTTGCCAAGCATTTCAATGATATGACTTTAAAATTAAAAATATTTTATTTTAAGCTGGAAGAGGAGGTCCGGGCGCGGACCAAGGAGTTGGAATACCAAAAAAACGAATTATCGGCCCTTTATTCTATGGTGACCGTATTAAACCAATCCCGCGAACTCAAGGAAATTTTGGAGAGCTCGTTAAGCAAGGTCGTCGAGCTGACCGGAGCTTCTTCTGGCGTGATCTGGTTGATGGACGAGAAGACAAGCCGGTATACCATTAAGTCGTCGCACCAGCTTGTTCTAAAACCAAACCAATTAGAAAGCCTGATCAAGGTTTTGGATTCCATCGGTTCAAAAGTGATTTTGGAAGGGACTTCCTGGATTTCAGAAAACGTAACCGTTCAGGAGGATATCGCTCAGATCGCTTATCGTGATATTGATTTTATTTCTGTGTATGCCTTCCCCCTGTCTTCCAAACAAAAAGTACTGGGGGTTTTGTTTATTCTTTACAAAACGATAAGAGGGCTCTCTTCGAATGAGATCAAGATGCTAGAGTCCGTGGGAAATCAAATGGGCATTGCCATTGAGCATGCCCTGTTGTTTTCAAAAATCAAAAGCCTGTCGACCATTCCTCTTCCTAAAGAATAAAACGTTCAAATTGGCTTGAATTAAGGTTGTTTACGACGAATTTTTAGTATAAAATAAAAGCAAGTTTTTAAGACCCATCATTGATACGGATAACGGAGATTGAAAAATTGAGCATGCTTCGTGGTAAAAAAGCTATTATTTTTGGCGTGGCCAATGAAAGAAGTATCGCGTGGGGGATCGCTCAGGCTTTGCATCGTGAAGGCGCCGAGCTGGCGTTTACGTTTGTAGGTGACGCAATTGAAAAGAGGGTGAGGCCTTTGGCCGAAAGTCTGGGTTCGAAAATAGTGATCCCCTGTGATGTTTCAAGCGACCAGCAGATTGCCTCTGTTTTTCATCAGTTAGGGAATCATTGGGATTCGCTGGATATCGTGGCTCATTCGGTGGCCTTTGCCAAGAAAGAAGAGTTAAAAGGTTCCTTTATGGAAACCTCCCGCGAGGGTTTCCGGCTGGCCCTTGATATTAGCGCCTATTCTCTTGTGGCCATTGCCCGGGAGGCCGTTCCGATGATGAAGTCTGGCAGCGGGGGCAGTATCATTACAATGAGTTATTTTGGAGCAGAGAAGGTGATCCCCCATTATAACGTGATGGGAGTTGCCAAAGCAGCTCTTGAGGCCTCCGTTCGCGCCCTTGCGGTTGATCTGGGACCTAAAAAGATTCGCGTTAATATTATTTCACCAGGGCCAATTAAAACGTTAGCCGCCTCGGGCATATCTGATTTTAAGGTCATAGGGCATCACGTCGAGTCAAAGGCTCCTCTTGGAAGAATTGTTTCAATTGAGGAGGTTGGAAATACGGCTCTTTTCCTCTGCAGTTCCCTGGCCTCCGGGGTCACCGGAGAGGTTTTGCATGTGGATGGGGGTTACAACATCATCGGCATGTAATTTCCGCAATCTGCTGAAAATATCTCATCTGCTGCGTTCCCGCCTTTCGGTTTCCTTCAACCTATCTGACTACGTACGCCTGTGTCGTTCTCAAGCCTGCGGTTTGCGACCCACCTCCAAAAGTCCTATATTGGAAGTCCCGTCCGGGGCATTTGAGACATTTTGACCAGCTTTTATTTTCCCTTTTTAACAACTTGTTTAACAGCAAATGTCTGATTCCGGTTTATAATAATCCCCGCCGACCTCGCTTGTTTTTACCGGTTTTTTCAGGACGAGATAATCAAACCATTTTCGGAAAGAGTCCAAAAGAATAATGACCGCCAGCCCGGCAATCAAAAGAATGAAAGAGGCGTTGAGATAAAAAGAAAACGCTTCGGAAGGGTTGGTCGAAACAGCCGCTTTATGTAAAAACGTTTGAACAAGAAAGGCGCAGGCGGTAAACGTGCTGGCCGCCATAAAGGCCATCGGAAGGGCGGTTACCCAGAGATATTTTTCTTTTTTCATTACGATTAAAATCGTCGTCCCGACACAGAGAGCCAGCATTCCGAAAAGCTGGTTGGCCGCGCCGAACATCGGCCAGATGGTGCTGATACTCCCCGTTGAAATCAGATAAGCCCAGAGAAAAACAACCACAAACGTGGTGACCCATGTTCCGGGCGCCCACCCGATATTCTTAAAGGGGGGGTAAACTTTTCCGAACATTTCCTGAAAGAGAAATCTCCCCACCCGGGTCCCCGCGTCGATCGTGGTTAAAATAAAAAGAGCTTCAAACAAGAGGGCAAATTGATACCAGTAAGCCATCAGGTTTTTAAACCCTGGGATCGACGAAAAAATGGTGGCCATCCCCACGGCCAGAGAAACCGCTCCTCCGGGGCGTCCCGCCACGTCTACCTGAACCAGTTCAGAAAGGTGGCCGATCTCTCCGGGGGCAAAGCCGAGTTGAGCAATGGCATCGATGCTTAATTTGGTATTGATGGCAAAATAGTCTCCCGGGATTAAAATTCCGGCTGCGATAACCGCCATCACGCCGACAAATCCTTCCATGAGCATCGTGCCGTAGCCGATCAACCGGGCATCGCTCTCTTTATCGATCATTTTCGGCGTAGTTCCGGTTGCGACGAGTGCATGAAAGCCCGAAATAGCCCCGCAGGCAATCGTAATAAACATAAAGGGAAAGAGGGTCCCGGGAATAATCGGCCCCCCGCCATGAATAAACGAAGTGACCGGAGGCATTTTAATCTCCGGAGCCAGAATCAGGACGCCGATGGCGAGCAATAGAATGACTCCGATTTTCATAAAGGTCGAGAGGTAGTCCCGGGGGGTTAAAAGGATCCAGACCGGAAGGGCCGCCGCCGCAAACCCGTAAATGGCCAGTCCATAAATCAGCGTCTGGCGTTCCAGGTTAAAATAACCGGCATAGGGGGAGTTTAAGATCGCATGCCCTCCAATGACTGAAAAAATCAGGAGGAGAACGCCGATGACGGTGATCTCTTTCACCCTTCCGGGGCGGAGGAGTTTCATATAGACCCCCATGAACAGGCCGATCGGGACGGTTAGAAAAAGAGTGAGCGCTCCCCAGGGGTTATGATAAAGGGCGTTAACCACGGCAAGGCCCATTCCGGCCATGGCAATAATGACGATCAGCAAAACGGCAATGCCGGCGGCAATGCCGGTCACCGGGCCGACCTCATCCGCGGCGATCTGAGGGAAAGACCGTCCGTTCCGCCGGATTGACCCGACCAGGGTAACAAAATCATGAACCCCTCCCGCAACCACGGCTCCGACCAGAATCCATAAAAACCCGGGCAAAAAACCAAACTGGGAGGCGAGGATTGGACCCAGTAACGGTCCGGCCCCGACGACGGCGGCAAAATGATGGCCGAACAGAACATATTTTGGCGTGGGATAATAATTTTTGCCGTCATTGAGGCGGTGGGCCGGGGTGATCCTTTGATCGTCCAGCCCGGCGACCTGTTTGCTTAAAAAAAGCCCGTAAAACCGGTACGCAAGGGTAAATAGACAGGCGGCCGCGACGACCAGCCAGAGGGCGTTGACCTTTTCATCGGGAAAAATCAGGCCGGTGACGACCGCCAGGGCGAAAGCGCCGAGTAACGATAGGATAGCCCATAGGACCGTGGAAAGAATTTTCATTTAAGCGGTGTGTTCTGGCCGACGTTTGTCAATCAAATAAAGGGCAATTCCAAGCGCCACGACGACCAGCGCGTTGACCCCCAGGTCAAAGAGGTAATGTTGGAAAACCTTTTCATCCGTTATTTCCATGATTGAGATTTCAGCCCCGGCAGTTAGAATTTTTCGCGTGGCGGCGATAATTCCGATAAAGAGAAAGGGTTCCAAAAGAATGTCCTTGCTTTTCAAATAATTGATAATGGTCCGCAGGATCTCCATAATAATAAGAACCAGAAGGAGATTGTTAATCAGGATTAAAGTCGCATGAAGGAATCCCTTTTGAACCTGGTCAATAAAAACAAACCAGCTGTAGCCGAAGGCCCCGACACCTATGATTAAAAAGGAAATCCCCGTAATCAGATAGATGACCTTATCGAACTTTTCCATAAGGGCTGCTGCGCTGTTGCCTATGTCATTTCCAGTTGATTTTTTTAAAGTCATCATTTCCTTTTTAAACTTTCAGAACCTCTTTTGATTTAAACTCAATCAATCGTTTATCGGACGTTTCGGCACCAACAGGCTATTTTTTTTGGAGAAATACCTAGAAGATAGGCCGTCATCAGCCCCCGGTTTTTTAAGGTCGTCCAGATGATTCCTTCCTGTTTCCACCGGCGGGGAGACGTAAAGACCTTTTCCTTTAAAAGGGCGATCTTTCCCTCTTTCTTCATTTTTTTTGCGAGTTCAACATCTTCCATGATGGGGATATCCGGAAATCCGCCGATTTTTTGGAAAGTCGATTTCGTAATAAAAATGCCCTGGTCCCCGTAGGGTATTTTTGTGATCCGCGTACGGAGGTTGGCAAACAGGACAATCGTCCGTAAAAAAAAGTTTCCGGAATCGACGCCCAATTGAAAGGCGCCTCCCACGGCGGGTATTCCAATGACGGCCGGAGCCATTTTTCCTAAACCGCCATGGGTGATTTGGGAGTCGGCATGGAGGAACAACAAAATCTCTCCTTCCGCATTTCGAGCCCCTTCGTTCATCTGGCTGGCTCTTCCCGGAGGGGAGGTTAAGACCTTCTTGGTAAATTCTTTCGCAACGGCAACGGTATCATCCGTGCTTCCTCCGTCAACGATGATTATTTCAATGTCCATTCCTTTTTTTAATCTTTTCAGGGTTTCTTTTAATATTTTCCCTTCATTAAGAGTTGGGATGATAACAGAAATCTTCAATTTAAAATCCTGAACGTTCAGAAGGGATCAGATGCAAGGCGGAACGAATCCTTGCCCCGGAGCGTACAATGTTAGTACGTGAGGATGCGAGGATGAAGTGACAACGCAACAGATGACCCCTTATCAACGTTTCAAGGTCAACGGTTTCGGGTGATGACATAGTCTGCAATAACCACCAAAGCGTTTTTATGTGTGGAAGGTAAAAATGATGAGAGATTTTGCTTGGCTTTTTCACTAAAACATCCGGCCTGATTGAGGGCATACTCTATAGAGTGGTACTCTCCGAAAAGCTCCTGGATAAATTCCAATTCTTTTTCAGTCAACTGATCCTGGCCGAACATTTCCTCGATCCTCTTTTTATCTTTTGGGGTGCAGCGCGAAATTAAATGCAGGAGAGGCAAGGTAATTTTGCCCTCTTTAAAATCCTGTCCCAGCGTTTTGCCTAAAAGCTTTTTTTCCGCGGTATAATCCAGAGTGTCATCGGCCATTTGGTAAGCGATCCCCAGGTTCAAGCCAAAACGGGACAACGCCTCAAGGTCGTTTTCGCCTGCACCGGCGATCAACCCGCCCAATCTGCACGCCAGAGAAATCAATGAGGCGGTCTTAAACTCAATGATATTTAGATAATCTTTTTCTTTCATGGAAAAATCACTGGTATGAATAAGTTGGAGAATTTCCCCCTCACTCAGGGTTTGGCAGGTCTTGGACAGAAGAGAATTGATCTCGTTTTTCTTTAAGCCTACGGCTTCAATAAACGCCCTTGAAAAAAGGTAATCTCCGACTAAAATACTTGCCTGATTTCCCCAGACCATCCGGGCGGCTTTTTTCCCCCTCCGGAGGCTGGCTTCATCGACGACATCATCGTGGAGGAGGGTGGCGGTATGGATAAATTCTATAACGCTTGCCAGGGTGATATGATCAATTCCCTTATAATTGAATAAACGGGAGATAATAATCAATAAAAGGGGGCGGAACCTTTTCCCGCCGCTTTTTAAGATATAGGAAAAGACATCATTGATTAAGTTGATTTCTGAAGAAAGAGATTCCTGAATCTTATGTTCTACGGAATGTATATCTTCTTGATAAATCAGCATAACTTCTTCCATAGTCATGGGAGAAGATTGCAAATCGATGGGATTACTTTTTGTGTTCATAAGGTTAAATTTGTGCTCATAAGGTTGAAATCGATACTAGGATAGTGGGGTTTTTTTGTCAAGGAGATTTAAGGGGCGTTTAAAAGGGTATTTCATACTTCGTGGGGTAAAATGGGCCTGATTTCGCCTGGTTTCAGGGTGCCAAGAACTAATTTTCCGATCTTAATCCGCACCAGGTTTTCCACCTGATAGTTTAAATGTTCAAACATTTTTCTGATTTGCCGGTTTTTACCTTCCGCTAAGGTTATCTCTATCCAGCAAGTTTTTGAATTTTCTCTGATTTTTTCTACTTTCGCCGGAAGGTAGATCAGCTCAGGGGAGAGGCTTAATCCTTTTCGAAGTTTTTGTAACTCTTCTTCCTTAACATTTTTGTTTAATTTGACGTGATAAGTCTTGGAGATTTTTTCGGCGGGGGAAGCCATCTGATTTCCCCAGTCGGTGTCATTGGTTAATAACAGGAGCCCGGAGGTCTCCCTGTCAAGCCTTCCGACGGGAAAAATCCAAGGGAGATCCGGGTTTAAAAGGTCATAAATGGTTTTTCTCCCTTTTTCATCGCTCCGGGTGGTTATGACCCCTTTGGGCTTGTGCATCATATAATAAACTTTTTGAAGTTTTTTGACAGGCTGATCGTTTACCAGAAGATTTTGAATGGGAATTTCCACTTTAAATTCAGGATCTCGTATGGTTTTTTGCCCGATCTTGATCTGACCGGCTTTAATCAGATCACGAGCGATGGTACGGGAGGCAACTCCCATTTTAGAAAGGGCTCGTAAAAGCGTTATTTTTTTAGATTTGTTCCTTAAATTCCAGCGTACCATTCATACCCCTGATCTTCCCAGTAACCTCCGCGTCCCCTCTCCCACATGATCGAGACGGTCTGACACCTCAATTTTCATGATGATTCAGCCATTTTATAGCCCAATTGTCTTTCCCACTCTTAAACAAATGGGCGCCCCATTGGCAAAGGGAAGGGGGGTTTGTCATTTAATTCATAGGCGAGAAAAATAGGATACTGAACTGTAATCTAAAAAGAAACAAAAAAGGGCCTTTTGTCTGTTCCCGGCAGAAGGAAGAGAAACGGATCAATCCCAGAACGAATGGGGAAATGGCATCTTCAAACAAGATATTTAGTATTGATTAACCGTGTTAGTTTTGTTAAAAGAAGCTGCTCATAAAAGTGTTTTTCTCCTAATCGGATACTCGAAAAAATATGAATGAGATAATGGTTGAATGCACAAATTATTAAATTTGCTACAATTTAAACAGGCTTCGGAATCTTTTCTTTTTATCTTTCCGAAAAAAACAAAAAGTTAAATTAATTTTGAGACGATACATGAGAAAAATATTACTGATAATTATCATTGGGACATTTCTTTTATTTGCAATTGCGAGTTGGATTATTCTTCGACCCGGATCTTTTCCAATGGCGCTTGAACGGGGACCCGTCTCTCAAACAGGTAATCTTTACTTTGGCCCCTATCCAACTGATGACGAATTTACCAAGCTTAAAAAAATAGGGATAAAACGAATTGTAAGTTTGTTGGATGAAAGAATTCCTTATGAGCATATCTTATTAAATAGAGAGAAGGAACTTGCCGAGAAATTTCATATGGAATTTAATAATTTTCCGATGGCTTCATTGTTTGATCAGCATCTCTTTTCAGATTATCAATTTCAGGCAAAGGAGGCTGTGGACACCCTCCTTCAATATTCAACCGAAATGATTTATATCCATTGCTATCTAGGGAAACATCGCACTCAATTTATCCGTAACGAACTATCTACGCGCAAAGGCCTGGTTATAGAACCCCTTTTGCCCCTTTCTGATGAGGATATTCTTAAATATAAGGCCGCCGAAAAACAAATTCACTGAATCAAGCAATTTTCCCTAGAGTAGAAATCCCTGCCTAAAAATAAGTGCTATACTTTCTTAATTACAATTTGTTCAATTTTTTTGGCCAGTTTAGTATTTGTTCTGATTTTTCTTGCATTATTCCGAAGGTATATCAGAAAACTCTATTTTAAAAAACTTGATGGACTGCGGAGGCAGTATCGAGTATTGATTAATCGATATTTAGAAGAGAATAATCCTTTTAATTATGCGATCCTGCAAAAACCGCATTATTCAATGGAATGGTCAGCCATTGAAGAACTATTAATCAATAAAAAGCGAACGTTTCCTGATTTGACCCAGCAAGAACTCTACATCATTTCAAGAAAATTAGGATATACAGAATTTTATTTAGCTCAACTGAAAGACGGGGCTGGATTGAAAAAAGCGTTTGCAGCTGAGCAACTTGGGAGAATGGGTGCCGTTGAAGCGGTGCCTTTTTTAATTAAAGCTCTGTATGACAAAAATCTGAATGTTAGAATAGGGGCCTGCAGGGCCTTGGCGCACATAAATAATCTAGACTGTACGCATGCGCTCATTGAAAAATTAATACAAGCGTTGGATCACTCAAATGATCTTTCACTTCGCATTTTAATTCCTGCCATTTTAAGAAAAGGGTCTGCGATCGAAGAGACTCTTTTGACAAAGTTCGACCACTCTTCAGGGGCTGTGAGGTCGATTTTTACCCAGCTACTTGTGGAAACAGCTCATCCCGGGTTGCTTTCCTTTTTTATTAAGGCGGCACTGGACTCTGAACCAGAGGTGCGTGCTAAAGCAATAAGAGGATTGAGTAAGATTCACTCCGACCATAGTGTTTCCACAATTATAGGGTTGATATCCGATCCTTTATGGTTTGTTCGTTTGCAAGCGGTTAAAGCGATTGGAGAGTTAAAACATCCCCGTTTTTATCCTATTATTTGGAGAGGTTTAACCGATTTTAACTGGCAAGTTCGGACAGAAGCAGGAAAAAGTTTAATGAAAATAAGTGTTGAGGCGTTGCATTTGGTATCCAATTCTGAGATGTGGCCTCAAGACCGTTTTGCGAAAGAGCAGATTTTTGAGGAATTGCAACGATCGGGTTATATTGTTTCACAAATTAAATTTTTGGAAAGTGAGTCTCAGGAAGAGAAAAAAAAGGCTCTTCGATTTTTGGAAATGGCAATGGACTTCGGAGTGATCAGTATTTTAATTGATTCTGCCTTGCATCATCCTAATTTCCAAGTGAGATTGACATTACTAAAACTTCTTTCAAAAAAGAATGATCCAAGAGTAAAAGAATTTTTGAAAAAAATAGTCAAACACGAATCAGTTTTTGAAGTTTACGAAGAGGCAAAGCGTTTGCTAAAAAATAGAAATAGGGCATAAGTCAAATGATCTTATCACTCATCATTTTTTGGTTTAATGTATTTATCCTGGGTTATTTTATTCTATTGGATGGTTTTTATTCATTTTTAATGGGAATATCTATTTTTTCAACCTTACGACACCTGGGTCGGTTAAGATTAGGCAGAGATGACGAAATGTTTAAGGATTCAACCGTTCCTCCGGTGTCGGTCCTAGTTCCTGCGTTCAATGAAGAAAATGTGATTGTCCAAAATATACATGGTTTATTGTCCCTCAATTACCCCCATTATGAAATTATTATTATTAACGATGGTTCAACGGATCATACCCTTTCAAAAATCATAAAGGCTTTTCATCTTAAACCCATTGATCTCATTTACAGGCCTATTATTCCAACAAACTCCGTTAAAAGCTTTTACATCAATCCAAAGTTCCCTAAGCTGATATTGGTGGATAAAACAAAGGGGGGTAAAGCAGACTCATTAAATGTTGGAATTAATCTTGCCCGCAGTCCTTATTTTTGTTCAATTGATGCCGATACCCTTTTAGAAAAAAGTGCCCTTTTAAGATTGGTGAGGCCAATTTTAGAACATCCGACTACCACCATAGCCTCCGGAGGAATTGTCAGAATTGTCAATGGGTGTGAGGTAAAACATGGGGCTGTGACCAAAGTTTTACTTTCTAAAAATATTCTTCCAAGACTTCAGGTGATTGAATATTTAAGAAGTTTTTTATTTGGGCGTACGGGGATGAGCTTTTTATCTTCATTGATGATTATTTCTGGCACTTTTTCTCTTTTTCATAAAAAAAGTGTACAGGATGTCGGAGGATATAATCGTGATACTGTCTCCGAAGATATGGAAATTGTTGTCCATCTTCACCGTGATTTTAAAAAAAGGAAAATGCCGTATAGAATTGTATTTGTTTCTGATCCTGTGTGCTGGACTGAGGCGCCGTCAACCCTTTCAATGTTAGCGAAACAGAGAAGAAGGTGGCATAAAGGCCTAGCCGAAAGTTTAAGTCTACATTTCAAAATGATGTTTAATCCCAAGTACGGCGCAATTGGACTCATCGGCATGGGTGTGAGACAAATTTATGGGTAAATATTGACTTTCCTTTTTTTTTTGGCTTAATATCTGATTTTTATATAACAATCAGATAAGGAGGTCCCATGGAAAAATCTCTGGAAGAGCTCGAAGCCCAAAGACAAGGCCTCTATCGCCGGATCGAGGCGCTTGGAGATTTCCGGACTGGTATGATCTCGGTCAACTACCGCAAGGGCGGCAAGAAGAACTGCGCCTGTTACCAAAAAGAGCATCCCGGCCACGGCC